>NZ_JBWKZH010000094.1:3717-17518 GCF_059424305.1 Hydrogenophaga sp. GW456-12-10-14-TSB4
CGCCGCGGCAGGGTGGGTCAGATCACTGGTAGCCTTTGGGGAACGGATCGGGTTTGATCAGCTCGGGTGACTCCGCCACCACCTTGAAGGTCGCGTCCGGCATGCCCATGGCGATGCGCGACTTGCTCCACAGGTGGTGGTTCGGGTCGAGCTTCACGTAGCCCTCGGGCGCCGTGGTGAGCTCGATGCCGGTGCGCGAGGCGGCCACCACCTTGTCCACATCGAAGCTCTTGGCCTTCTCGACCGCGGCCTTCCACAGCCAGGGGCCGAGGTAGCCGGCCTGCGTCACGTCGCCGATCACCGCGTCCTTGCCGTACTTGGCCTTGAAGGCGGCCACGAACTTCTTGTTGTTCGCGTTGTCCAGCGTCTGGAAGTACTTCATCGACGAGTAGAAGCCGGCGAAGTTCTCGCCGCCCACGCCGGTCATCTCGTCCTCGGTCACCGACAGCGTGACGAGCAGCTGCTTGTCGCCGGTGATGCCGGCGGCCTTGAGCGCCTTGTAGAAGGCCACGTTGGAGCCACCCACCACCGCGCAGAAGATGCAGTCGGGCTTCTGCAGCTTGATCTTGTTCATCAGCGAGCCGAAGTTGGTGCTGCCCAGCGGGTAGTACTCCTCGCCGACGACCTTGCCCTTCTGGAAGTTCTCGATGTGCTTGCGCGCGATCTTCATCGAGGTGCGCGGCCAGATGTAGTCGGAGCCGATCAGGAAGAAGGTCTTGGCTTTCTTCTCCTTCTGCGCCCAGTCCAGGCTGTAGAGGATCTGCTGCGTGGCTTCCTGGCCGGTGTAGATCACGTTCTTGGACTGCTCCAGGCCTTCGTAGAAGGTGGGGTAGTACAGCAGGCCGTTTTCCTTCTCGAACACCGGCAGCACGGCCTTGCGCGAGGCCGATGTCCAGCAGCCGAACACGGCGGCGCAGCGGTCGTTGATCAGCAGCTTCTTGGACTTCTCGGCGAAGGTCGGCCAGTCGGAGGCGCCGTCTTCCTTGATCACCTTGATCTTGCGGCCCAGGATGCCGCCCATGGCGTTGATCTCGTCAATGGCGAGCTGCTCGGCCTGGATGGAGCCCGTTTCCGAGATCGCCATGGTGCCGGTGGACGAGTGCAGCTGGCCCACAGTGACCTCGGTGTCGGTCACGGCCAGCTTGGTGGTGTTCACCGAGGCGGTGGGCTGGCCGAAGCTCCAGGCCGGCAGGCCGGCCAGGCCGGCGACGCCCAGCATCTGCAGCACACGGCGGCGGCTGGCTTCCGGGGTTTCGGGGGTCTCGGGCGACTGGGCGTTCGGATCGGAGAGGTGTTTCATGGAAGACTCCTGGGACGTTTGGGGCGGTGAAACCGGCGGTGTGCCGACTGGGGTGAAGACTAGGGAAACCCCTTGATCCGGCCCATACGTCAAATAACGTAGAGGCCTCTTCTGGCGGGTAGGGCCGGTTCTTGCTAGCGTCCCTGGCATGCCCTCGCCCGAGCCCGCCCGCCCCGTTGCCACCCAGAAAATCTTCCGGTTCCGCCGGGAGTACAACTCCTGGGTGGCCGACGAGACCATGGAGGACTACGCCCTGCGCTACACGCCGCGCAGCTTCCGAAAATGGAGCGAGTGGCGGGTGGCGAACACCGCCTTCGGCTCGCTGTCCTTCCTGGCGCTGGAGGCCATCGGCGGTGCGATCGCGGTGAACTACGGCTTCGCCAACGCCATGTGGGCGATCCTGGTGGTGGGCCTGGTGATCTTCTTCACCAGCCTGCCCATCGCCTACTACGCCGCGCGCTACGGGCTGGACATGGACCTGCTTACCCGGGGCGCCGGCTTCGGCTACCTGGGCTCGACCATCACCTCGCTGATCTACGCGGTGTTCACCTTCATCTTCTTCGCCATCGAGGCGGTGATCATGGCGCTGGCCCTGCAGATGGCGACCGACTGGCCGCTGGCCTGGTGTTACCTGATCTCGGCGGTGGTCATCGTCCCGCTGGTCATCCGGGGCATCACCCTCATCTCCAGGCTGCAGGCCTGGACGCAGCCGCTCTACCTGTTCCTGCTGCTGCTGCCCTTCGTGTGGATCGGGCTGTCACAACCCCAGCTCTACCGCGACTTCACCAGCCTCACCGGCATCCGCTCGGGCAGCAGCGAATTCCACCCGCTGATGTTCGGCGCGGCGGCCGCCGTCATCTTCTCGCTGGTGGTGCAGATCGGCGAGCAGGTCGACTTCCTGCGCTTCATGCCCGAGCGCACGCGCCAGAACCGGGTGCGCTGGTGGCTCGCGGTGCTCATCCCCGGCCCGGGCTGGATCGTCATGGGCATGCTCAAGATGGTGGGCGGCGCCTTCCTCGCGTTCGCCGCCATGCAGTTCGAGGTCGATCCCGAGCGCACCGCCGAGCCCACGCAGATGTTCCTGGCCGGCTTCACCGAGGCCGTGGGCCATCCCGGGCTGGCGGTGGCGATGACGGTGGTGTTCGTGATCCTGGCGCAGGTCAAGATCAACGTCACCAACGCCTACGCCGGTTCGCTGGCCTGGTCCAACTTCTTCGCGCGCGTCACGCACAGCCACCCCGGCCGCGTGGTCTGGCTGGTGTTCAACGTCTGCATCGCCACCCTGCTGATGCTGCTGGGCGTGTTCACCGGCCTGGAGAAGGTGCTGGGCGTCTACAGCAACGTGGCCATCGCCTGGGTCGGCGCGCTGGTGGCCGACCTCATCATCAACAAGCCGCTGGGCCTGAGCCCCAGGGGCATCGAGTTCCGCCGCGCCTACCTGTACGACTTCAACCCGGTGGGCATGGGCTCCATGATCATCGCGGCGCTGGTGGCCAGCCTGGCCTATGCGGGCGTCATGGGCGAGGTCGCGGCGGCTTTCTCGCCTTTCATCGCGCTGGGCCTGGCCCTGGTGCTGGCGCCGCTGATCGCCTGGGCCACCCGGGGCCGGTACTACCTGGCGCGCACGCCCTCCCACGAATGGAAACCGGGCGAGGTGGTGCGCTGCTCGGTGTGCGAAAACCAGTTCGAGTCGGAAGACATGGCCGGCTGCCCGGCCTACCAGGCGCCCATCTGCTCGCTGTGCTGCTCGCTCGAATCGCGCTGCCACGACCGCTGCAAGACCAACTCGCGCGCCATCGACCAGGTGCGCGCCGCGCTCGCCGCCGTGCTGCCGCAGGGTGCGATGGTGCGCGTCAACTTCCGCGCCGGCCAGTTCCTCGCCGTGTGGCTCTCGCTGAGCGCGATCATGGCCTTCCTGATCGGCATGGTCTACCTGCAGGAAAGCCTGCACGCACCGGCCGAGGCCCTGCAATCGCCCTTCCTCAAGATCTTTGCCTTCCTGGTGCTGCTCGCGGCGGTGTGCGCGTGGTGGGTGGTACTGACCACCGACAGCCGGCGCATGGCGCAGGACGAGTCCGAGCGGCAGACGCAGCTGCTGATGCTGGAGATCGACGCCCACCAGCGCACCGACGCCGAGCTGCAGTCCGCGCGCGACCGCGCCGAGACCGCGAGCCAGGCCAAGACGCGCTACGTGGCCGGCATGACGCACGAGCTGCGCACACCGCTCACCAGCATCCTGGGCTATGCGCAGATCCTGCTGAAGAACAGCGAGATCTCGGTCTGGGTGCGCGAGACCATCGCCACCATGCAGCGCAGCGGCCAGCACATGCACGCGCTGATCGATGGCTCGCTCGACCTCGCGCGCATCGAGGCCGGCCGCCTCAAGCTCGACCCGGTGCCGCTGCCGCTGGGCCAGCTGCTGGAAGACGTGGAGCGCATGGTGCGCCCGCAGGCCGAAGCCAAGGGCCTGCGCTTCGTGGTGCAGCAGGAAGGCGAGCTGCCGACCTGGGTGCGCGCCGACGCCAAGCGCCTGCGCCAGATCCTCATCAACCTGCTGAGCAACGCGGTGCGCTTCACCGACGAGGGCGAGGTCACGCTGCGGCTGGACTTCCGCCAGCAGGTGGCGCGCATCGACGTGATCGACACCGGCATCGGCATCGCCGCGCAGGACCAGAAGCGCATCTTCCTGCCCTTCGAGCGCGGCAGCGCGGGGCGGCGCGCGGCGGACACCGGCACCGGCCTGGGCCTGACCATCACCCACCTGCTCACCGACATGATGGGCGGCGAACTCCTCCTCAAGAGCCGCCCGGGCCACGGCAGCACCTTCTCGCTGCGCCTGTACCTGCCGCCCATCCCCTCGGACCCGAAACACCCGCTGCCCATCCCCTCCACGCTGCGCGCGGTCACCGGCTACCTCGGCGAACGCCGCACCCTGCTGGTGGTGGACGACCAGCCGCTGCACCGCCAGCTGCTCGCCAGCATCCTGGTGCCGCTGGGCTTCGTCGTGCGCGAGGCCGCCAGCGGCCAGGAGTGCCTGGAGATCATCGAACAGCACGCGCCCGACGGCCTGCTGCTGGACCTCACCATGGACGGCCTGGACGGCTGGCAGACCGCCGCCGCCGTGCGCAAGCTGCTGCCCGCCTCCCGCCTGCCCATCGTGTTCGTCTCGGCCAACCTGTTCGACAACCGGCCCGAGCAACTCACCGCGCTGGACTGCCAGGGCTTCGTCGCCAAACCCATGATGGAGTCGGAACTGCTCGACGCGCTGAAGCACGCGCTGGCGCTGGAATGGGTGACCGAGCAGGCGCCGGCCGCCGCGCCGGTGAGCTTCGTGCGCCACCGCGTGAGCGGCCTGCCCCTGCCCGAAGACCTGCGCGAAGAACTGCAGCGGCTGGCGCGCCAGGGCCAGGCCGCCGCGCTGCGCCAGCGCCTGTGGCAGGCCCAGACCGCCGAGCCCGCGCACGCCGCTACGCTGGCGCTGCTGCAGTCCTGCGCCGACCGCTTCGACTTTCAAACCCTGATCGAGTACCTCAGAGACACCGCGGAGCTGACCGAAGATGACATCGACACCTGACCTCATGGCCGCTCAACGCCCCGTGATCCTGGTGGTGGACGACGCCGTGGACACCCTGCGCATGCTGGGCGACGCGCTGGTGGCCGAAGGCTATGTGGTGCTCGCCGCGCGCGACGCCGACGAGGCCCTGCAGCGCTTCGAGGTCGCCGTGCCCGACGGCGTGCTGCTCGACGCGGTCATGCCCGGCATGGACGGCTTCACCCTCTGCGAACACCTCAAGGCCACGCCGGCCTGGTCGCACGTGCCCGTGGTCTTCATGACCGGCCTGTCCGAAAGCGACCAGATCCTGCGCGGCTTCGCCAGCGGTGGCGTGGACTACGTGGTCAAGCCGCTGCGCATCCCCGAGGTGATGGCGCGGCTGGCGACCCACGTGCGCAACGCGCGCGTGACCCGCCTGGCACAGGAAGCGGTGGACGTGGCCGGCATGGGCACCGTGGTGCTCGACACGCAGGGCCGCATGGCCTGGCGCTCGCCCCAGGCCACGGCCTGGCTGGAACTGGCCTTCGGCCGCGACACCGGCTCGGGCCAGCGCGCGCTCGACTGGCTGGGCGCCTCGCTCGCCCACAGCGAGACCACGCGCGACCTGGGCCGCCACGGCCGCCTGCTGGCGCGCAACCTGGGCCAGGGCAACCTGGGCGAATCCATGCTGCTGCTCACGCTCACGCCGCCCGACAGCGACGCCGCGCAGCGCCTGCGCGACATCGCGCTCACGCCG
Organism: Hydrogenophaga sp. GW456-12-10-14-TSB4; assembly: GCF_059424305.1. Taxonomy (NCBI): domain Bacteria; kingdom Pseudomonadati; phylum Pseudomonadota; class Betaproteobacteria; order Burkholderiales; family Comamonadaceae; genus Hydrogenophaga; species Hydrogenophaga sp. GW456-12-10-14-TSB4. The sequence continues at coordinate 9,307 of NZ_JBWKZH010000094.1, forward strand.
CGCGAGACGGAGGTGCTGTCGTGGCTGGCCAAGGGCAAGACCAACCGCGACATCGCCGACATCCTGGGCATGAGCCACCGCACGGTGAACAAGCACCTGGAACACGTGTTCGAGAAACTGGGCGTGGAAACGCGCTCGGCGGCGGCGGCGATCGCCGGGCGGCTGCTGCCGCAGGACTGAGCCTACAAGCGCATGTCGCGCCGGCTGACGCGCCGCGCGGCCCCGGCTCCCTACGATGGACAGACAACAACCCCGCAGGAGCACCATCGTGAACACCATCATCTACATCGTGGGTCTCGTCGTCGTCATCGGCTTCATCCTGAGTTTCTTCGGCCTGCGCTGAAAGCGGCCTCAGTCCCAGGCCGGCGCCAGGCCCTTGGGGTCCACCAGGCGCTGGCCCCGGTCCAGCGCGTCGATGCGCGCCATCTCCGTGTCGTTAAGGCGCAGCGTGGGCGCAAGCAGGTTGCCCTGCAGGTTCTCGCGCTGGGTGGACGAGGGAATCACCGAAAACCCGCGCTGCAGCGCCCAGGCCAGCACCACCTGGGCCGGCGTCCAGCCGCGCTCGCGGGCGATCTCGGTGATCACCGGATCACCCAGCACCTGGCCGTAGGCCAGCGTCATGTACGAGGTGAGGTGGATGCCTTGCTCGCGTGCAAAGGCCACCAGCTTCGGGCTTTGCAGCCAGGGGTGCAGCTCGATCTGGTTGGTGGCAATGGCCTTTGCGCCCACGGTGTCGATGGCCTGCCGCAGCAGCGGCACGGTGAAATTGGACACGCCGATGTGTGCCGTGAGGCCCTGGGCCTGCGCGGCCTGCAGCGCGTGCAGCGAATCCGCCAGCGGCACCGCGCCGCCGGGCGACGGCCAGTGGATCAGCGCGAGGTCCACCTGCTCCAGGCGCAGCTTGCGCAGGCTCTCCTGCAGGCTGGGCACCAGCCGGTCGGCGGCCAGGTGCTCGGTCCAGACCTTGGTGGTGACGAACAGCTCGCCGCGCGGCACGCCGCTTTCGGCGATGGCCTGGCCGACTTCGGCTTCGTTGCCATAGATCTGCGCGGTGTCGATGTGGCGGTAGCCCAGTTCGAGCGCCTGGCGCACGGCGTCGATGACGACCTGGCCCTGCAGGCGGAACGTGCCGAGGCCGAAAGCGGGAATGGGGTGGTTCAACATGGTGTGTCTTTCAGAAAAAGGGGGTCAGTGGCCGCCCGCGTAGGCAGCACGGGAGGCGGGACGGCGGGCCGGTGCCGGGTCGCGCGCATCGAGGCGGCCGCTCCACACGGTCAGCCCGAACGCCCCGAGCACCACCAGGGCGCCGATCCAGGGCGTGTGGCGCAGGCCGATGCCGTCCACGATCCAGCCGCCGCCCCAGGCGCCCAGCGCGATGCCCAGGTTGAAGGCCGCGATGTTCAGGCCCGAGGCCACGTCGATGGCCTGGGGCGCAAAGCGCTCGGCCTGCTGCACCACATAGACCTGCAGGCCGGCCACGTTGCCGAAGGCCACGGCGCCCCAGGCCAGCACGGTCAGCACCATGAGCCAGGGGTTCGAGGCGGTGAAGCTGAGCACCAGCAGCACCAGCGCGAGCAGCGAGAAGATGATCTTCAGCGCGGGGATGGGGCCCTTGCGGTCGGCCAGCCGGCCGCCCCAGAGGTTGCCCACCGCCACCGAAATGCCGTAGGCCAGCATCACGCCGCCGACCGCGCTGGCCTGAAAGCCCGTGACCTGCTGCAGCAGGGGCGCGAGGTAGGTGAAGGCCACGAAGGTGCCGCCGTAACCCACGGCCGTCATCGCGTAGACCAGCAGCAGGCGCGGCTGCTTGAGCACCGCCAGCTGTTGCAGCAGCGAGGCGGGCGGGCTGTGCGCGAGCTTGCGCGGCACGAACAGCAGGCTGCCGACGATGGCCACCACGCCCAGCGCGGCGACCGCGAGGAAGGTGGCGCGCCAGCCGAAGTGCTGGCCGATGAAGGTGCCCAGCGGCACACCGGTGACCAGCGCCACGGTGAGGCCGCTGAACATGGTGGCGATCGCGCTGGCGGCCTTCTCCTTGGGCACCAGGCCGGTGGCGATGGTCGAGCCGATCGAGAAGAACACGCCGTGCGCCAGACCCGTGAGGACGCGCGCGGCGATCAGCGTCTCGTACCCCGGCGAGAGCCAGGCCAGCAGGTTGCCGACGGTGAAGAGCGCCATCAGCGAGACCAGCAGCGTCTTGCGCGGCAGCCGGCCGGCGAGCGCGGTGAGCACCGGTGCGCCCACGGCGACGCCCAACGCGTACAGGCTGACCAGCAGGCCGGCCGAGGGCAGGCTCACGCCGAGGTCGGCCGCGATGGTGGGGATGAGGCCGACGATGACGAACTCGGTCGTCCCGATGGCGAAGGCGCTGATGGTCAGCGCGAGCAAGGCGAAAGGCATGGAAACCGCTCCAAAAGGCTGGAAAGGTTCGCAGTGTGGGCCGCTTCTTTCTTGAGAAAAAGCGGTTGCCCGGCACAACATTTGTGCCGAAAATTCAAGAATGAAGACCACCCTCGACGAACTGCTCGCCTTCCAGACCGTGGTGGACACGGGTTCCATCAGCGCCGCCGCCGAACAACTGGGCCAGACCAGCTCGGGCATCAGCCGCGCGCTCAGCCGGCTGGAGCAGAAGCTGAACACCACGCTGATGCGGCGCACCACGCGCCGCCTGGAGCTCAGCGACGAAGGCCGGCTGTTCCTGGCGCGCTCGCGCGAGATCCTGCAATCGGTCGAGGCCGCCGAGGACGAGCTGGCCTGCCGCCAGCTCAAGCCCGCCGGCAAGCTGCGCGTGAACGCGGCATCGCCCTTCATCCTGCACGTGCTGGTGCCGCTGGTGAACGACTTCCTGGCCGAGTACCCCGACATCGAGCTGGAGCTGCACAGCGGCGACAGCATCGTCGACCTGATCGAGCACCGCGCCGACGTGGCGGTGCGCATCGGCACGCTGCGCGACTCCACGCTGCACGCCAGGCCCCTCACCTCGTACCGCCTGCGCCTGTACGCCAGCCCGGCCTACCTGAAGAAAGCCGGGCGGCCGACGAAGATCGACGACCTGGCGCGGCACGCGCTGCTGGGCTTCACCCAGCCCGAGATCCTCAACACCTGGCCGTTGCGCCACCCCGACGGCGACGGCCTGCCGATCACGCCCACCATCGCCGCCTCCAGCGGCGAGACGGTGCGCCAGCTCGCGCTCGCGGGCGCGGGCATCGCCTGCCTGTCCGACTTCATGACCGGGCCCGACCGCGCCCGGGGCGACCTGGTGCAGGTGCTGATGCGCGACACGCTGGAGCAGCGCCAGCCGGTGCACGCGGTCTACTACCGCAACACCGAGCTGGCCTCGCGCATCCGCTGCTTCGTGGACTTCCTCGCGCTGCGGCTGGCCGGCAGCGCCTGAGCTCAGACCGCCGCGGGCTGGGCGGCGGCGTGCATGCCGCCCAGGAACAGGCGCTCGATGTCGGGGTCGGCCAGCAGCTCGGCCGCGGGGCGCTGCAGCACCAGCCGGCCCGACTCCAGCGCGATCGCCTCGTCCGAGATCTTCAGCGCGCTCTTCACGTTCTGCTCCACCATCAGCACCGTGGTCCCCTGGTCGGCCAGCTTGCGCAGCAGCTTGAACACGTCCTGCACCACGATGGGCGAGAGGCCGATGCTGGGCTCGTCGATCAGCAGCACCTTGGGCCGCAGCAGCAGCGCGCGCCCCACCTCCAGCTGTTTCTGCTCGCCGCCCGAGAGGCTGGAGGCCATGCTGTGCAGCCGCTCCTTCACACGTGGGAAGAACTCCAGCACCTCGGGAATGCGCTCGTGCGTGGTCTTGGTGCCCAGCGTGATGCCGCCGAGCTCCAGGTTCTGCCACACCGTGAGCTGGCCGAACAGGTTGCGCCCCTGCGGCACGAAGGCCACGCCCTTGGCCAGCAGCTGCTTCTGCGTCGCGCCGGCGATGTTCTCGCCGTCGAGCAGGATGCGGCCCTGGCGCGGCTTGAGCAGGCCGAACAGCGCCTTGAGCGCGGTGGACTTGCCCGCGCCGTTGGGCCCGAGCAGCAGCGTGATGGAGCCGCGCCGGGCCTTGAAGCTCAGGTTGTTCAGGATCATGAAATCCTTGTAGCCCGCGACCACGTCGTCGAACTCGATGCAGGTGTCGTTGCCGTGCTGCGCCATCTCAGTTCCCCAGGTAGGCGTCGAGCACCTGCTTGTTGCCGCGGATCTCGTCGGGCGTGCCGACGGCCATCACCTTGCCTTCCACCATCACCATGATGCGGTGGCACAGGCCCATCACGAAGTCCATGTTGTGCTCGATCACCACGAAGCTGCTGCGCTTGCCGAAGCGCGGGTTGTGGTTCAGGTCCTTGAGCAGCGTGCCGATGCCCCCCACCAGGCTGGGGTTGACGCCCGCGCAGGGCTCGTCGAGCAGCACCAGGTCGGGCTCGCTCATGAAGGCCATGGCAATGTCCACCAGCTTCTGCTGGCCGTAGGACAGCTCGCCGGCCTTCTTGTCGGCCACGTGGCGGATGCGGAACTGGTCGATCAGGGCGTCGGCCTTCTCGCCCAGGCCCGAGTCGCCGGGGGCGAACAGGCGGCTGAACATGCTGCCCTTGTGCTCCTGCGCCGCCACGATGAGGTTGTCGCGCACGGTCATCTTGCCGAACACCTGCAGCGTCTGGAAGGTGCGGCCCACGCCCTTGCGGTTGAGCTGCAGCGGACCGAGCTTCGTGACGTCCTCGCCGTTGAGTTCGATGCGGCCTTCGTCGGGCGTGATCTGGCCGAGCATGCTGTTGAACAGCGTGGTCTTGCCCGAGCCGTTGGGGCCGATGACGCCGAAGATCTCGCCGGGGCGGACCTCGAAGCTCACGCCGCCGACCGCCTGGATCGCGCCATAGGCCTTCTTCAGGCCGCTGACCTTGAGCAGGGCGGGCGCGCTCATGCCTTCACCCCCTGGCTGGCGGCCTGCGCCGCCGCCTGCCGCGCGGCGGAGGCTTCGCGCGCGAGGCGGCGCGCCCGGATGCGCTCGGGGATGGACAGCAGCCCGTCGGGCAGCCAGATCATGAGCAGCACCACCGCGCCGCCGAACACGAACAGGTACCAGGCCTGCGCGAAGCGCAGCCACTCCGGCAGGATCACGCCCACCGCCGCGCCCAGCACGGGCCCGAGGAAGTAGCCCGGCCCGCCGACCACCACCATGAGGTACATCATGATGGACGCGCCCACGGTGAACGGCGCGGGTTCGATGAACTGCACCAGGCTCGCGAACAGCGCGCCTGCCACGCCGGCATAGACCGCACCGATGGCAAAGGCCAGCAGCGTGTAGCTGCGCGTGTCCACACCCAGGCTCTCGGCACGGATCGGGTTGTCGCGCAGCGCGGTGAAGGCCTTGCCCCAGGGCGAGCGCAGCAGCCACCACAGCAGGGCGGCCAGCAGCACCGTGACCGCGAGCACGAAGTGGTAGTAGGCCAGGTTGCCCTCCAGCGACAGGCCGAACAGGCCCGGGCGCGCGATGTTGTTGATGCCGAAGGTGCCGCCGGTCAGCCACTCCTCGTTGCGCATCACCAGCCACACCGCCGTGTTGAAACCCAGCGTGGCGAAGGCGAGGTAGATGGTCTGCACGCGCAGCGCGGGAAAGCCCAGGATGATGCCGACCACGAAGCAGATCAGCATCGCCGTCGGCAGGCCGAGCCAGAAGCTCAGGCCGGCTTTCATCATGATGGCCACGGTGTAGGCCCCGATGCCGAAGAAGGCCGCATGGCCCAGCGACTTCTGGCCCGCATAGCCCACCGTGAGGTTCAGGCCCATGGTGGCGATGATGAACACCAGCCAGTAGCTCAGCAGGTAGATGCCGTAGTTCTTCATGAAGTGCGGCGCGGCCAGCAAAGCCGCGGCGCACAGCACGAGGGCGGCGAGGGTGGTTTTTTTCATACCTTGCGCTCCACTTTCGTGCCCAGCAGGCCCTGCGGCTTGAACAGGATCACGACCATGAAAATGACCAGCGCCACCGCGTCCTTGTAGGCCGGCGAGATGTAGGCCGCCGCCAGGTTTTCGCTCACGCCCACGATCAGCCCGCCCAGCAACGCACCGCGCGAGTTGTTGAAGCCGCCGATGATGGCGGCGAAGAAGGCCTTGGTGCCCAGGCCCTCGCCCATGTCGAACTTGGCGAGGTAGGTGGGCGTGACCAGCATCGCGGCCGAGGCCGCCAGCACCGCGTTGACCGCGAAGGTGTAGAAGATCATGCGCGGCACGTTGATGCCGAGCACGGCCGCGCTCTCGGTGTTCTGCGCCACGGCCTGCATGGCGCGGCCGGTGACGGTGCGGGTGAGGAAGCCCTGCGTCATCAGCACCAGGCCCAGCGCGACCAGGAAGGTGCCCACGTCGGACGCCGAGACGGTGACGCCGGCGACCTGGAACAGCGCGTCGGGAAACAGGCTGGGAAACGGATGGGCTTCGGCGCTGTAGCCGGCGCGCACGCCGTTGCGCATGGCGATGGACAGGCCGATCGTGGCCACCACGATGGGCATCATCCCGTACTTGAACAGGGGGTCCACCACGCCGCGCTTGAACACCCAGCCCAGCAGGAGGGTGGCGGCCATGCAGGTCAGCACGAAACACAGCCACAGCGGCAGGCCCGTGCTCATGAAGCCCAGCATCATGAAGGCCGGCAGCATTACGAACTCGCCCTGCGCGAAGTTGATGGTGCCGCTGGCCTGCCACAGCAGGGTGAAGCCCAGGGCCGCCAGCGCGTAGATCGCGCCGGTGGACAGGCCGCTGAAGAAAAGTTGGAAAAAGTCGGTCATGCCGGCCCTTGTGCGGTGCCGCCGGGGCCCCGGCCAACCCCCCGGCGCCGGCGGGCGGTGGCTTACTTCTTCGCTGCGGGCGCGTTCAGCGGCGGCAGCGTGGCAACCACTTCCTGCTTGCCGCCCTTGACTTCGACCATGAAGCTCTCGCGGTCGAGGTCGCCGTTCTGGTCGAAGCTCACGTCCATGATCACGCCCGGGTACTTCTTGGCGCTGATGGTCAGGCCCTTCATGGCCTGGGCCACGGCCTTGCGGTCGAGCTTGCCGACCTTCTCGATCGCGGCCTTGAGCGAGTAGACGCCGGTGTAGCCCTTGATGCCGTTGTGGTCCGAGACGTACTTGTAGTCCTGGTAGAACTTGGCCTTGAACTTCAGCATCTCGGGGATCGGCGCATCCACCGTGAGGCCGACGTGGGCCACGGCGCCGTTGGCGGCGTCGCCCGCGAGCTCGATCACCTTCTGGCCGGTCAGTGTGGTCTCGCCGATGATGGGCTTGTCCCAGCCCTGCTTGCGCAGCTCGCGCAGTGCGCGCGCGGACTCTTCCTCGTTGGTGTAGACGAAGACCGCGTCGGCGCCGCTGTTCTTGGCGCGCAGCACGGCGGCCGACCAGTCCACCTGCCCGGGCTCGGTGGAGACCTCTGCCGCGATCTTGGTGGGCGAGTTGGCCAGCGCCTTCTTGATCATGTCCAGGCCGCCCTTGCCGAAGTCGTTGTTCACGTACAGCACCGCGATGTTCTTGGACTTGGTGTTGATGTAGCGCGCCACCTTGGGCATGGCCGTGGCCTGGGTGAAGCTGGTGCGGAACACGTAGGGGTTGCCCTGCTGCGTGATGGACGCGGCCTCGCCGCCGGTCCAGTTGGGCACCTCGGCGCGCCGGCTCTCGGCCATGCTCACCATGATGGAGCCCGAGAACACCGGGCCGAAGATGGCGAACACGTCGTCGTCCACCGCTTTTTGCGTCAGGCCCTTGGCCACGCCCGGGTTGCTCTGGGTGTCGCTGGTCACGGTCTCGATCTTCTTGCCCAGGATGCCGCCGGCCGCGTTGATCTCCTTCACCGCCAGCTCGACCCCGTTCTTGAAGTTGGTGCCGGCCGTGGCGCCGCCGCCCGAGAGCTCGACGATGTTGGCGATCTTGATGGTCTGCTGGGCGTGCACGGCGGTGCCGGCCAGCACCGCCACGGCGGCGGCCATCAGTTTCAGGGTCGTTCTTTTTTGCATGCTTGTCTCCTGGATAAGGCCCGGCCCTGCAGGGCCGGTGCGTCGGGTTGAACAAAAAACACGTGTGGCCTGTGACAGGAGCCGACTGTAAGCAGGCGACCCCGTCGGACCACCGGGACAGGACCCTTTTTCGTTCAATGAACGCGCTCTGGCGTACGATGATCGACCGCCTCACGGGTTTTCACCGACGCCTCACCGCATGCCCCCACCGCCCTACAC
>NZ_JBWKZH010000095.1:0-17501 GCF_059424305.1 Hydrogenophaga sp. GW456-12-10-14-TSB4
CCCCCACAGCCGCCCCCGCCGCCTGCGCCGGGATGCCTTCTCCCGCGACCTGGTGCGCGAGCACCGCCTCAGTGCGGCCGACCTGATCTACCCGGTGTTCGTGCTGGACGGCCAGAACCGGCGCGAGGCGGTGGCGTCCATGCCCGGCGTGGAGCGCCTGAGCCTGGACCTGCTGCTGCCGGTGGCTGAAGACTGCGTGGCGCTGGGCATTCCCGCCATGGCGCTGTTCCCGGTGATCGACCAGTCGCTCAAGACCCCCGACGGTCAGGAAGCCTTGAACCCCGACGGTCTGGTGCCGCGCGTGGTGCGCGAACTGAAAAAGCGCTTTCCTCAGCTCGGCGTGATGACCGACGTGGCCCTGGACCCGTACACCAGCCACGGCCAGGACGGCGTGCTCGACGAACACAACTACATCCTGAACGACCCCACGGTGGAGATCCTGGTGAAGCAGGCCCTGACCCAGGCGCAGGCGGGCGTGGACATGGTCGCGCCCAGCGACATGATGGACGGGCGCATCGGCGCCATCCGCACCGCGCTCGAGGCCGCCGGCCTCGTGCACACGCGCATCATGGCCTACAGCGCCAAGTACGCCAGCGCCTTCTACGGCCCGTTCCGCGACGCGGTCGGCTCGGCCGCCAACCTGGGCAAGGCCGACAAGAAGGTCTACCAGATGGACCCCGGCAACTCCAACGAAGCCCTGCGCGAGGTGGCGCTGGACCTGGCCGAAGGCGCCGACATGGTGATGGTCAAGCCCGGCATGCCGTACCTGGACATCGTGCGCCGCGTCAAGGACGAGTTCGGCGTGCCCACCTTCGCCTACCAGGTCAGCGGCGAGTACGCCATGCTCAAGGCCGCCGCGCTCAACGGCTGGCTGGACCACGACGCGGTGATGATGGAAAGCCTGCTGGCCTTCAAGCGCGCAGGCGCCGACGGCGTGCTCACCTATTTCGCGCGCGACGCCGCGCGCCTTCTGCGCGGCTGAGGCCGCCCACCCACCCCATGCGCATCTTCCACATCCTGCCCGGCTCGGTCAGCGAATCCAGCACCCTGCCCATGGTGCTGCCCGAGAAAGGCTATGTGTGGATCGCCTGCGGGCGGCGCGAATTCGAGCTGGAGCAGGGCGCGGTTCAGTCCACCCTGCAGGTGCTGTGCGGCATGACGCTGGTGGACCTGCACATCGCCGACCTGCTCAACAACCAGCTGCCCTCGCACTACGACTACACCTCGCAGTACGACATCCTGGTGTTCCGCCGGCTGGCGGCCGGCCACAGCGAGACCGACCTCGCCCACCCCGGCGAGGTGCTCACCCAGTCGGTCAAGCGCGGCGGCCCGCCCGTGCTGCGGCGCATCGACACCAGCCCGGTGGGCTTCGCGGTGTTCGACCGCGTGCTGCTCACGGTGCACCCCGTGGGCTGCCAGGCGCTGGAGCAGTACGCCACGCGCCTGCTCTCGGCCGCCACCGCCGCCTCGCGTGCGGCCGGCGTGCACCTGCCGCCCAGCCCGGCCGACCTGATGCTGCGCATCGTCAACCAGATGGTCGACGGCTACCTCGCGCTGCGCCGCGAGCTCACCCGCCAGCTCGACCACTGGCAGACCGAGCTGCTGATGCCCAAGGCGCGCTTCAGCAACTGGGGCTCGCTGCTGGACGCGCGCATCTCGCTGCACCAGCTCGATGAAATCTGCGAGGACCAGCGCTCGGCCATCCAGGACTGGAACGAGAACCTGGCCACCTGGGAGCCCAATGCATCCATCGGCGGGCAACGCGGGCTGGAGCTGCTCAAGGTGCGCTCGCGCGACGTGCTCGAACACATCGAACGCGTGGTGCACCACGTGCGCCGGCTGGAGCAGAACGCGGAGACGGCGGTGCAGATGCACTTCTCGGCCCAGAGCAACCGCACCAACGACATCATGCGCACGCTCACCGCGCTGACCGCCATCTTCCTGCCGCTCAACCTGATCGCGGGCATCTTCGGCATGAACTTCCAGTTCATCCCGCTGCTCCACCAGCAGACCGGCTTCTGGTGGGCCATCGGCTCCATGGCCTTCACGGCGGCGGTGCTGGGCGTGGTGTTCTGGCGCAAGCGCTACCTGGCGCGCACCGCGCGCTGAGCTCTACACGTAGGGTTCGACCAGGCCCTCGTTGGCCAGCACCCGCTGCACCGACGGCCTTGCGAGCATGCGCTGCAGGTAGGGGTCCAGGTGCTTGCGGTCCCGAGCCGGCGCACTGGGGAAATTGCGCGTCCAGCGGCACAGCGTGAACACATAGGCATCGAGCAGGGTGAACTGCGCCCCCATGAACCACGGGGCGCCCCGGCGCTCGATCTCGGCGTCGAGCTGGTCGAGCAGCGGCCCCACGCGGGCCTGCGCGTTGCGTTGCACCTCCGCAGCGACCTCGGTGTGCCCGGTGTCGGCCCAGCGCTCGGGATAGAAGTAGACGATGAGCGTGGCCTGCAGCGTGTTGGTCAGCCACATGAGCCACTTGTAGGCGTGGGCGCGATCGCGCGTGTCCATCGGCGGCATCAACGCGGCCTGCGGTTGCGTGTCGCTCAGGTGCAGGCAGATCGCGGCCGTTTCGTACAGCACCAGATCGCCATCGACCAGCACCGGGATCAGGCCGTTCGGGTTGAGCGCGAGGTAGGCCGGCGTCCTGTGACCGCCATTCTGTTTGTCGACCAGCACACGCTCGTAGGGCAGGCCGATCTCTTCGAGCAGGATGTGCGGCACCATGGACGCGGTGCTGGGGGCGAAGTGCAGCTGGATCATGGGATTCAAGGGGTGGGCAACGGCACACCAAAAAGCTTCGCGCCGTTGTCCCAGGCGATGCGCCGCGCCACGTCGGCCGGCAGGCCGCCGAGCCAGGTGCGGTAGCCCTTCATGAGCTCGTCGTAGTACTGCCAGCGCTGGTTGATCCAGGTGTCCGAGCCGATCAGGAAACGGTCGGGGTACTTGAGCAACAGCGTGCGCCACTCGGGGCAGAGCTGACCGTCGGCACAGGTCAGGCCCGGGCGGTACGACAGCTCACCCACCAGGCGCGGGTAACGCGCGAAGAGTTCGTCCACCCGCGCCACCGGCGTGCCGCCGATGCCGGTGTGGGCCCAGATCAGGAGCGACCTCCGCCCCTTGGACGGCGTGTTGGCCATCAGCAGGTCGATCGCCGCGTCGTCCACGTGCGCGAGGATGGCGAGGTCCTTCTCTTCGGCCAGCGCCATCAGCTGTTTCGCCACGGGCCCGTTGGCGTTGGCGCTGTCGTACAGATGGAACTCGCCCAGGCCCCGGTACGGGCCGGCGGGCGTGCCGCGCTGGAGTTCGGCGTTGACCATCTCGACGATGGTCGGGTCCCGGAACCAGTTGTTGTAGTCGGCGCGGTCGCGGTACAGGCGCACGAAAGGCACCACCGCCACGCCGGCCTTGCGCGTCTGCTCGCGCGCGCTGGCCAGCGCCTTGGTGCCGTCGTTGGGCCGGGAGTTGGCGACGATGGCGCGCACACCGTTGCGCTGCATGCGGTCGAGCACGTCGGCCATGGGGTGCGGGCAACCCGGGGCCGGTGTGTCGTGCGTGCAGGCCTCGTTGTTGTAGTGCAGGTGGGCGTCGAACAGCGGGCCGGTGTAGTCGGCCGCCGCCGCAGGAGCGCAAAGACCGATACCGCTCAGCAGAAGCGCCATCCAGAGGTGCCGCGGAACCGGCTTCGCCGGGCCGCTGGCACCGCCCCCTTGAAGGGGGTCGCGCGGAGCGCGGCGGGGGTGAGCCATCACCCCAGGTGCTGCGCGAAAAAGGCCAGGGTGCGCTCGCGCGCCAGCTTGGCCGCCGCCTCGTTGTACGAACCGCGCTGGTCGCAGTTGAAACCGTGGTTGGCGTCGTACACGTGCACCGTCACACCGGGCTGGGCCTTCTTGAAGGCCTCCACCGTGTCCAGCGGGATCCAGTGGTCCTGTGCACCGAAATTCACCATCACCGGCACGCGGGGCCGGCGCTCGAGCTCGGCCCCGACCGTCATGCCCCCGCCGTAGTACGGCGCGGCAGCAGACAGGCCCTGGAGCGCACTGGCCGAACGCCAGGTGAGCAGGCCGCCCCAGCAGTAACCGAGGATGCCGACTTTGCCGGCCTGCGCCGCGTGCTGGATCGCCGCCTGGATGTCGGGCATCACGCCCGGCGCCGGCAGGCCCTCCACGGCGGCCTTGAGCTCCATCCCGGCCTTCATGTCGGCCTCGGTGTAACCGAGCTCCACACCGGGTTTGACGCGGTGGAAGGTGGCGGGCGCCACCACGAAATACCCGTCGGCCGCGTAACCGTCGGCCACCGAGCGGATGTGCGAGTTCACGCCGAAGATTTCCTGCAGCAGCACCAGGCTGCCCTTGGCCTTGCCGCTGGGCTGGGCCACGTAGGCCGGGAACTTGAAGCCGTCGGCGGATGTGAGTTCAATGGTCTGACCCATGGTGTTTCTCCTGTTGTCGGTGGAAGAAGTCAGGCACGCAACCGGCGCGCCACGAAGTCGAGGCGGTCCTGGCCCCAGAACAGTTCGCCGTCGATGACATAACTGGGCGCGCCGAACACCTGGAGGTCGATGGCGGCCTGGGTGTTCTCGTCGTAGCGCGCCTGCACCCCGGGCTGCCGGGACTGCGCCAGCCGCGCGGCGTCCAGGCCGGTCTCGGCCAGCAGGGCCGCCAGCGTGGCGTCGTCGGCGATGTCGCGCTCCTGGGCCCAGACGGCGGCCAGCACCGCGCCCGTCAGGCGCATCGCGGCCTCGTCGCCGTCCTGCTGGACCACGGCGGTGATCAGCCGTGCGGCGGGGTCGCCCGCCACCGGGAAAAAGCGCGGCTCGGGGTGGATGGGGATGTCCAGCGCCTCGCTGAAACGGCGCAGCTCGAGCAGGCGGTAGGCCTGGCGCTGCGGCGCGCGCTTCTGCAGGGGCAGCCCGCCGGTGAGCGGGAAGATCTTGCCCAGGTCCATGGGGAGCACCCGCACGGCCGTGCCGGTGTCGCGCAGCAGGGCGGCAAAGCGCTGGTGGCCCAGGTAGGCCCAGGGGCTTTGCGGGACGAAGTAATAGTCGACTGTGCGACGCATGTCGGTCTCCTGTCGCTGTTGTAATGGCAAGCTCGGTGGCGAGCCCGTGTTGTACGCGATGCCACCACATTCTGCAGGAGACGGGTTATGGCTGAGATGACAGGCCGGGCGCTGCTGGTCACCGGCGGTGGGCGCGGCATCGGCGCCGCCACGGCACAGCTGGCCGCGCGGCAGGGCTGGGCGGTGGCGGTGAACTACACCGCGAACTCGCTGGCGGCCGACGAGGTGGTGCGCGCGATCCGCGCCGAGGGCGGCACGGCCATGAGCGTGCAGGCCGACGTGGCCGACGAGGCGCAGGTGCTCGCGATGTTCACGAAGATCGACGCCAAGCTGGGCCGCCTGCACGGCCTGGTGAACAACGCGGGCGTGGTCGACGTGACGGCCCGGGTGGACGAGATGAGCGTGGCGCGCTGGCGCCGCATGTTCGACATCAATGTGATCGGCTCGATGCTGTGCGCGCGCGAGGCGGTGCGCCGCATGAGCACGAAGCACGGCGGCGAGGGCGGCTCCATCGTGAACCTCTCCAGCGCGGCCTCGCGCCTGGGCTCGGCCGGCCAGTACGTGGACTACGCGGCGGCCAAGGGGGCGATCGACGCCTTCACCATCGGCCTGGCGCGGGAAGTCGGCGGCGAAGGCGTGCGCGTGAACGCGGTGCGCCCCGGCTTGATCGAGACCGAGATCCACGCCTCCGGCGGCCTGCCCGACCGGGTGCGCGACCTGAAACACCTGGTGCCCATGCAGCGCGGCGGCCGGGCCGACGAAGTGGCGCAAGCCATCGTCTGGCTGCTGTCCGACGCCGCGAGCTACACCACCATGACCCTGATGGACGTTTCCGGAGGCCGATGACATGACGACGAATCAAACGAACACATCGCACATCAAATACTGGTGGGAAGACCTGCAGGTCGGCGAGACCCGCGACCTGGGCACCATCACCCCCACCGCCGAGGAGACGGTGGCCTTCGCCAGCCAGTTCGACCCGCAGCCCTTCCACCTCGACGCCGAGGCCGCCAAAGCGTCGGTGTTCGGCGCGCTCAGCGCCAGCGGCTGGCACACCTGCGCCATGGCGATGCGGCTGATGGTGACCAACTTCCTCAACGAAAGCTCCAGCCTGGGCTCGCCGGGCCTGGAGAGCGTGAAGTGGCTCAAGCCGGTGTTCCCGGGCGACACGCTGCGGCTGCAGCACACGATCCTGGAAAAGCGCCCCATGAGCAAGCGCCTGGACGTCGGCCTGGTGCGCACCACCTGGGAGATGTTCAACCAGCATGGCGACAAGGTGCTGTTCATGGAAGGCTACGGCATGTTCCGGCGGCGCGAGCCGGGCAAGGCGTAGGCCGCGCACAGCGCGGCGGGGGTGGGTCACAATCCACCATGGATTTCAAGCCACTCATCACCCTGCTGGCGATCGTCAACCCGCTGGCGATCGTGCCGTTCTTCATCCATTACACGCAGGGCTTCTCGCGCCAGCAGCGGCAGCGAACGGTGATGATCTCGGCCTTCAGCGCCTTCGCGGTGATCGCCACCTGCGCCGTCATCGGCCTGCAGATCCTGGAGTTCTTCAGCATCTCGCTGGCGAGCTTCCAGGTGGGCGGCGGCATGCTGCTGCTGACCTCGGCACTGTCCATGCTCAACGCGCAGCCGGCGGAGGCCAAGGCCACCGACCAGGAGCTGAGCGACACCTCGGCACGCACCTCCATCGCGGTGGTGCCGCTGACGATCCCGCTGCTCACCGGGCCGGCCACCATGTCCACCGTGGTGATCTACGCCGACCAGGCCAAGACCTTCTTCCAGCACGCCGCCCTGGTGGGCTATGGCGTGGTGATCGCCGTGGCCACGGCGATCTGCTTCACGCTGGCCGAGCCGATCGCGCGCTTCCTGGGCCAGACCGGCATCAACGTGATGACGCGGCTGATGGGCCTGATCCTGGCCGCGCTGTCGGTCGAGGTGATGGCGACCGGCCTGGTGAAGCTGTTCCCCGCCCTATTGGGCTGACGGATACAGCCCGAGGGTCTGTGCCTGCAGGCGCGAGAGGCCCAGCAGCGCGTCGGTGAACGGCGTGGGCACGCCGGTGAGCTGGCCGAGTTCGCGCACCACGGTCACCAGGGCGTCGAGCTCCACCGGCTTGTGCGCCTGCACGTCCTGCAGCATCGAGGTCTTGAACGCACCGAGCTTGAGCGTGACCGCGTGGCGGTCTTCGGGCTGCTGGTCGATCGGGATGCCGATGCGCGCCCCGATGTCCTTGGCTTCGAGCATCACGCGGCTGATGAAGTCGCGCACCAGCGGGTCGCCCAGGATGCGGTCGGTGGTGGCGCCGGTGAGCGCGCTCACGGGGTTCACCGTCATGTTGCCCCAGAGCTTGTACCAGACGTCTTTCTGGATCTGCGGCGACACCGTGGCGTTGAGCCCGGCGCGCCGCAGCAGCTCGGCCAGGGCCGCCACCCGCTCGCTGGACTCGCCCGAAGGCTCGCCCAGGATGAGGCCGTTGCCGAAATGGTGGCGGATCACGCCGGGCGCGTCCACCGAGCAGCTGGCGTGCACCACGCCGCCGATGACGTGGCGCGCCGGGATGCTGCGCTCGATCTCGCCGTCCGGGTCCACCGTCTTCAGGCGCGTGCCGGCGCGCTCGCCGCCAAAGCCGTTGAAGAACCACCAGGGCACGCCGTTCATGGCGGTGAGCACCACGGTGTGGCGCCCGATCAGCGGTGCGATGCCACGCGCGAGGTCGGGCAGCGAGGGCGCCTTCACGGCCACGATGACGAGGTCCTGCACGCCCAGGGTCACGGCGCTGGCGGCGGCCTGCACCGGCGCCCCCTGCAGTTGGCCGTCCTGGTGCAGTTGCAGGCCGTCGCGCTGCAGGGCCGCGAGGGTCTCGCCGCGCGCCAGCGCGCTCACGATGCAGCCCGTGTGCGAGAGCCGCACGCCCAGCCAGCCGCCAATGGCGCCCGCGCCCACGATGGCCACGCGTTGAAAGTCGGGGGAAGCGCTCAAGAGGTCACTCCAGGTAGCTGCGGTCCAGGCGGTTCACCTGCCGGACCAGCGCGTCGAACACGTCACGGCCTGCGCCGTGGTGGGGATTGAACTGCAGCGCGTCGCGCGTGCATTTTTCGGCGATGGCCTCGGGCACCGGCAGCGCCGCCTGCGCGCCGCCCATCGAGAACGTCGCCATCTGGATCTCGCAGGCGCGCTGCAGTGTCCAGAGAATGGCGAAGGTCTGCGGCAGGGTGGCACCCCAGGCCAGCAGGCCGTGGTTGCGCAGGATCACCGCCGGCCGGTCGCCGATGCTCTTGAGCAGGCGCGGCGCCTCCTCGGCGTGGATGGTGATGCCCTCGAAGGTGTGGTACGCCACCATGCCGTGCAGCTGCGCGGTATAGAAGTTGGTCTGCTGCAGGCCATCCTTCAGGCAGGCCACGGCCACGCCGGCGGTGGTGTGGGTGTGCATCACGCAGTGCGCACCGGGCAGGCCGTCGTGGATGGCGGCGTGCACCGTGAAGCCGGCCGGGTTGACCGGGTGCGGCGAGCCGTCGAGCACGGCGCCCTGCAGGTTGATCTTCACCAGGTTGCGCGCCGTGACCTCGCTGTAGTGCAGGCCGAAGGGGTTGATCAGGAATTGCTTGTCGTCACCGCAGACGCTGGCGGGCAGGCGCAGCGTGATGTGGTTGTAGATCATCTCGGTCCAGCCCAGCATGGCGAAGACGCGGTAGCAGGCGGCGAGCTCGACGCGCGCGGCCCATTCGTCCGGGTGCATGCCGGCGGGTGTGGCGGTGGTGGTGGGCAGGGCGGCGTTCATGGCGGCGATCTCCTAGTACACACTGCCCTTGGCCTGGGCGGGCACGGCGGGCGCATCGGTCTTGAAGCGCGCGGCCAGGGCGCTGGTCTGGCGCGCGAGGATCTGGGTGTCCAGCCCCACGGCCACGAACACCGCGCCCAGCGCGAGGTAGTGGCGCGCCTGGGCTTCGTCGGTGGTCAGGATGCCGGGCGCCTTGCCGGCGCGCAGGATGCGCGCGATGGCGTCCTCGATCGCGGCCTGCACCTCGGGGTGGCCCGGGTCGCCCACGTGGCCCAGCGAGGCGGAGAGGTCGGCGGGGCCGATGAAGACGCCGTCCACGCCGGGCGTGGCCGCGATGGCATCAAGCTGCTGCAGGGCCTCGCGCGTCTCGGCCTGCACCAGCAGGCAGACCTGGGCGTTGGCCTCTTGGGCGTAGTTGGGGTAACGGCCCCAGCGCGAGGCCCGGGCGCCGGCCATGCCGCGCACGCCGCCCTGGCCGTCGTTCTGCGGGTAGCGGCAGGCGCGCACCAGCTGGGCCGCCTGCTCCGGCGTGTCCACCATGGGCACCAACAGGGTCTGCAGGCCGACGTCGAGGTACTGCTTGATGATCGCCGCGTCGCCCACGGGCACGCGCGCAATGGCGTGCGAGCCGGGGTAGGCGGCGATGGCCTGGGCCTGCGACAGCAGGTCCTGCAGGCCGTTGGGCGAGTGCTCGCCGTCGATCAGCAGCCAGTCGAAGCCGGCACCGGCGCAGATTTCCGCGCTGTAGGGGTTGGCCAGACCGAGCCAGAAGCCGATTTGCGCGCGGCGCTCGGTGAGCGCTTGCTTGAAGGGGTTGACGGGTGTTTGCATGGGGATGAAGGGGAATCAGACGAACTGGAAACGAAGGCTGCCGAGCGGGCCGTAGTCGGCCTCAAACAGGTCGCCCTGGCGGGCGGCGACCGGCCGCGTGAACGAGCCGGCCAGCACGATCTGGCCGGGCTGGAGCGATTCGCCCCAGGGAGCGAGCTTGTGCGCCAGCCACGCGATGCCGACCGCCGGGTGGCCCTGCACGCCGGCGGCCAGCCCGGTTTCTTCGACGGCGCCGTTCTGCCGCAGGATGGCGCCGCACCAGGGCAGGTCGAGGGTGAACGGGTCGGCGCGGTAGCGCAGATCTCCCTCGCCGATGACGATGCCGGCGTTGGCCGCGTTGTCGCTGATGGTGTCGAACACCTTGCGCATGACCTTGGTGTGGCGGTCGAACTGCTCGATGCGCGCGTCGATGATCTCGATGGCGGGCGTGACGTACTCGGTGGCGGCGAGCACATCCTCCACCGTCACGTCCACGCCCTGCAGGGGCGACTTGAGCACGAAGGCGAGTTCCACCTCCACGCGCGGCGCGATGAAGCGCGAAGTCGGGATCTGCAGCACCTCGCCCGCCATGGCGGTGAAGCGCATGCTGTCGAGCAGGGTGCCGAAGTCGGGCTCGTCGATCTGGCTGGAGATCTGCATCGCGCGGCTGGTGAGGCCGATCTTGTGGCCGATGACCTGTCGGCCGGCGGCCACCTGCAGAGCCACCCAGGCCCGGCCAACGCGGTAGCCGTCGTCGACCGTCATGCCGGGAAAGCGTTTGGAGAAGTGCTCCAGCGGCACGCGGCTGCGTTCCGAAGCGTCGAGCTCGGCCGCGAGCTGCTGGATGAGGGTGTCGTCGAGCATGGGGTCAGCTCCGGTTGAACAGCGGGTGCAAGGAACTGGTCTTGGCGTCGAACACCTCGTGGCCTTCGTCCACCTGCACGGTGATGCCGATGGCGCGCGTGGCGAGCTGCACGGCGAAGTGCGCCTTCACCACGGCCTGCAGCGCATCGCCCACGCGCTGGTGCGTGACGGCGCTTCGGCCTTTGGCCATGCGCACGTTCATGTAGACGAAGGCGTAGTCGCCCCCCAGGCCGGCGGCGACGCCGGCCGCACCGCCGTCCGAGATGGCACTGTGGGCCGCCGGGTAGGCCAGCACGCGCGTGCCACCGGTGGGAAAGACCTGCTTGTCGGCCTCGTCGCGCACCGCGAGCATGGCGTCGCACAGCTCGCGGCAGAGCGCGCCCATGTCGGTGCCGCCTTCGCTGGCGGCCTTGTCGAGGTTGGGGGTGTAGAGGATGACGAGGTGCGGCATGGGTGGCGTTCTCAGAGTCGGGAGACGGCCTGGTAGCCCTTGGCCGACGAGGCCTGCGCGGCGGGGATGGCCGCGCCGGTCTGCGGGGTGACAGGGAACACGGCGTTGATCTGGCCGGTGCCGGAGGCGCCGAAGTACGGGGTGATGACTTCGGCCCGCCCATCGTAGTCGCTCCAGCCGAGGGCGCCGAGCATCATGGCGGTGTCGTGCATGAAGCCTTCGCCGTGGCCTTTGGCGGCGTACTCGGGGAGCATTTCGCAGAAGGCTTTCCACTCGCCTTGCGCCCACATCTCGACGACGCGGCGGTCCAGGGTTTCGAGGAAGGGGCTCCAGATCTTGAAGGCGTAGTCGGGTGCCAGGCCGTTCTGCGCGAAGCGGTGGCTGAGGGAGCCGCTGGCGAAGAAGGCGACGGTGCCGTCGTAGTGGTCTTCGACGGCTTTGCGCATGGCCCAGCCGAGGCGCGCGCTGTCGTTGAGGTAGTGGGACTGGCACAGCGCCGAGACCGAGATGGCCTTGAAGTGCTGGTCGGCGTTCATGTAGCGCATGGGCACGAGGGTGCCGTATTCGGGGCCGAGGGTGGTGGCATCGTGGGCCAGGGTTTCGACGCCGTGCTGGTTGCACACCTTGGCAAGCAGCTGGCCGAGTTCGGGGTTGCCCGGGATCTCGAACGGCATGTTGCTGATGAAGTGGGGCAGCTCGTTGCTGGTGTAGGTGCCCTGGAAGTGGGGGGCGCAGTTGAGGTGGTAGCTGGCGTTGACGAGCCAGTGGGTGTCGAAGACGACGATGGTGTCGACACCGAGTTCGCGGCAGCGGCGGCTGATTTCCTGGTGGCCGTCGATCGCGTCCTGCCGCGTGCCCTTTCTCGGGCCGTCGAGTTCGCTCAGGTACATCGACGGGACGTGGGTGATCTTTGCGACGAGTGCTAGTTTGCCCATGATCGGTCCTCTGGTTTTTTGTAGATGCTCCGTGGGTTTGCCAGTGGGGAATGTGGTGAGAGCCCAGGGACACAGCGACGTTCTTGGGCTCCAGGAACACCTCATAACTCCAGGTCCCCCCTTCGCGCCCCGTGCCGCTCGCCTTCGTGCCTCCAAACGGCTGACGCAGATCCCGCACGTTCTGCGAGTTGACGAAACACATGCCCGCCTCCACCGCCGCCGCCACCCGGTGCGCGCGCCCCAGGTTCTCCGTCCACACATAGCTGGAGAGACCGTACTGGATGTCGTTCGCCAGCTCGATCGCATGCGCCTCGTCGCGGAACGGGATCAGGCAGGCCACCGGGCCGAAAATTTCCTCCTGCGCGATGCGCATGCGGTTGTCCACGTCCGCAAACACCGTCGGCCACACGTAGTTGCCCTTGGCCACGCGCGAGGACAGTTCCGGCGCGTACGACGGCCGGTCCAGCCCGCCGCACAACATCGTCGCGCCCTCCTTCGGGCCCAACTCGATGTAGCTGCGCACCTTGGCCAGGTGCGCCTGGCTGATCATGGGGCCCACGATGGTCTTCTCGTCCAGCGGATCGCCCACCGTGATGCGCTTGGCGCGCTCCACGAACTTTGCCACGAAGTCGGCATAAATGCTCTGCTGCACCAGGATGCGGCTGCCCGCGGTGCAGCGCTCGCCGTTGTTGCTGAAGATCATGAACACCGCCGCGTCCAGCGCGCGGCCCAGGTCCGCATCGTCGAAGATCACGAACGGGCTCTTGCCGCCCAGCTCCATGCTGAACTTCTTCAGGCCCGCGCTCTGCACGATGCGGTTGCCCGTGGCCGTGGAGCCGGTGAAGGAGATCGCGCGCACGTCCGGGTGCGCGCACAGCGGCTCGCCCGCGTCCTTGCCGTAACCATGCACCAGGTTGAGCACCCCCGCCGGAATGCCGGCCTCCAGCGCCAGCTCGCCCAGGCGCGCGGCCGTCAGGGGCGACAGCTCGCTCATCTTCAGCACCGCCGTGTTGCCGAACGCCAGGCAGGGCGCGACCTTCCAGGTCGCCGTCATGAACGGCACGTTCCACGGGCTGATCAGCGCACACACGCCCACCGGATGGAACAGCGTGTAGTTCAGGTGCGTGGGCGTGGGGTAGGTGTGACCGTCCACCCGCGTGCACATCTCGGCGAAGTAGTGGAAGTTGTCGGCCGCGCGCGGCACCAGCTGCTTGCCGGTCTGCGCGATCACCTGGCCGCTGTCGTTGGTCTCGGTCTGCGCGATCTCGGGCACGTGGGCCGCGATCAGCTCGCCCAGCTTGCGCATGAGCCTGGCGCGCTCGGTGGCCGGCAGGCCGGCCCATTTCGGAAACGCGTCCTTCGCGGCCTGCACGGCGGCGTTGATCTCCGCCGCGCCGCCCGCGCTGACCTCGGCCAGCACGTCCTGCGTGGCGGGGTTGAGGGTCTCGAAGCTCGCGGCGCTGGCCACGGCCTTGCCGTTGATGAGGTGCTGGATCGTCGTCATGCTGCGGTTCAGGGGTGTTGGGTGATGGTGTTGACGAGGTCGCCGATGCCTTCGATGGACGTGACGATCACGTCGCCGGGCTGGCAGTCGACCACGCCGTCGGGCGTGCCGGTGAGGATCAGGTCGCCGGGTTGCAGCGTCATGAAGGCGCTGAAGTACTCGATGAGCGTGGGCACGTCGAAGATCATGTCGCGCGTGCTGCCCTGCTGCGTCACCTCGCCGTTGACCGTGGTGCGCAGTGCGAGGTTCATCGCGTCGGGCACGTCGGCCGCGTCCACCAGCCAGGGGCCGATGGGCGTGCAGGTGTCGCGGTTCTTGGCGCGCAGATTGGGTCGGTACCAGTTCTCCAGCACGTCGCGGATCACGTAGTCGTTCGCCACCGTGTAGCCGCCCACGAAGTCCATGGCGTCGGCCTTCTTCACGCGCTTCGCGGTGCGCCCGATCACCACCGCGAGTTCGCACTCGTAGTGCATGAAGTCCACGCCGGGCGGGCGCCGCGTGAAGCCGCGGTGGCCGGTGAGCGAGGCCTCGCCCTTCACGAAGGCCAGCGGTTCCTCGGGTGCCTTGAAGGCGAGTTCCTTCGCGTGGTCGGCGTAGTTCAGGCCGAGCGCGAGCACGGTGCGCGGGCGCTGCGGCGGCAGGGGTTGCAGCGGCGGCAGCCAGACCACGTCGTCAAACGCCACGCGGCGGCCTTTCAGCGCCGGCGTGAGCAGTTCGAGCTGGCCGTCGGCCTCGATGGCGTCGTGGACCGCGCCGGCCCAGGCGATGCGGGCGCACTTCATGCGGCCACCTCCTGTGTGAAGCTGTGCAAGGTGGATGCGAAGCCCGGGGCGGTGATCTCCACCGTGTCGCCCGGGTGCACCAGGGGGCGCGTGCCGTCGGCCAGGCAGTCGGTGCCCAGCATCAGCACGTCGCCCGGGCGCAGGGTCATGAACTCGCTCACGTCGGCCACCAGAGTGGCGGCGTCGCGCAGCAGCTCGGCCAGGGCCGTGGTCTGGCGGTGCACGCCGTTGAGGTGGAGTTCGATTTGAAGGTCGGCCAGCCCGGCCAGGCCGCCGAGCCGCGCGAGCGGCACGCACTCGGCGCCCACGCCGAGAAAGCCGTCGACGCAGCGCGCCTTGACCGGCGGGCGGTAATAGCTCTCGTGCGCGACGGCCAGGTCGTTGAACAGCACCGCGCCGAACACGCCGTCGTCGCCCATCACCAGGCCGAGCGGGGCCGACACCTGCACCGCCGCGCCGGCGGGCAGCGCGATGGACTGGCCATGGGGCGTGAAGGTGTTGGCGGTCTTGATGTAGAGCACCGGCGCCTTGGGCGGCGCCTTGTAGGGCGCCTCGTGCATGCGCGGCGCCCACAACGCGTGCTCGCGCTGGAAATTGAGCAGGGTGCCGTAGACCGTGCCGGCCGGCATCCAGGGAACGGGGTTCATGCGGCGTCTTCCTCCAGGCCGTCGGCCTCTTCGGTGTTCATGGGTTGTTCGAGCGCGATCACCTCGTCGAGCAAGGCGTAGAGCTGCGCCAGCCGGGCCTTGCCCAGGCGCTGTTCCATCCATGCGTAGTGCGCCTCGATGGTGCTGGAGAGGCCCTTCACCAGCTTGAGCCCGGCGGGCGTGGCGCGCACCACGGTGCGCCGCGCGTCCTGCGGGCAGCGGCTGCGCGCGATCAGACCGTCGCGCTCCATGCGGGTCAACACGCCGGTGAGGCTGGGGCCGAGCAGAAAGGCCTCGCGGGCCACGCGCCCGGTCTCCACCCCGCCGGGCAGCTGGGCGTGTTCGCCCAGCACGCGCAGCACGCGCCACTGCTGGTCGGACAGGCCGTACTCGCGCAGGCTGGGCCGGGTGTGCAGCATCACCGCCTCGCGCGCTTCGAGCAGCAGGCGGGGCAGGTTGCGGTGGATGAAAGGGGTGGCGTCGTCCATTTATTTAATATATTAAATGATTATTCTGGAAACAAATCAAGGGTTTACCCGGGACGGCGGCGCGGTGAGAATGCGCGCATGAACGCACTCACCACCCTGCTCGGTACCGAATACCCCTTGATCCAGGCGCCGATGGCGGGCGTGCAGGGCGCGGCCCTGGCGGTGGCGGCGTGCAACGCGGGTGCCCTGGGCTCCCTGCCCTGCGCCATGCTTTCGCCCGAGGCCATGGACCGCGAGCTGACGGCGCTGGCGGCCGGCACCCGGCGGCCGTTCAACGTCAATTTCTTCTGCCACGCACCACCCGAGGCCGACGAGGCGAGGGAAGCGGCGTGGCGCGCCTGGCTGACCACCTACTACCGGGAAGCCGGGCTCGACATCGACGCCGTGCCCGCCGGCCCGGGCCGCGTGCCGTTCAACCGCGCGGCGGCCGACATCCTCGAGCGCTTCCGGCCCAAGGTGGTGAGCTTCCATTTCGGCCTGCCCGACCTGGACCTGCTGGACCGGGTGAAGGGCTGGGGCAGCGTGGTGCTCTCTTCCGCCACCACGGTGGAAGAGGCGCGCTGGCTGGAGGCCTTCGGCGTGGACGCCATCATTGCCCAGGGCGTCGAGGCCGGCGGCCACCGGGGCATGTTCCTCACGGACGACCTCACGACGCAGACGGGCACGTTCGCGCTGCTGCCGCAGATCGTGGCGGCCGTGGGTGTGCCGGTGATCGCGGCCGGCGGCGTGGCCAACGCGGCGGGCGTGGCCGCCGCCATGGCCCTGGGCGCCTCGGGCGTGCAAGTGGGCACGGCCTTCCTGTGCTGCCCCGAAGCCACCACCAGCGCCCTGCACCGCGCGGCGCTGCAGAGCGAGGCGGCCCACCACACCGCCCTCACCCACCTGTTCACGGGCCGCCCGGCGCGCGGCATCGTCAACCGCGTGATCCGCGAACTCGGGCCCATGAACCCGGCCGCACCGGCCTTCCCTCTGGCCACGGCGGCCATGGCGCCGCTGCGCGCGCACTGGGAGGCCAAGGGCAGCGGGGACTTCTCACCGCTGTGGTCGGGCCAGAACGCCAGCGGCTGCCGCGAGGTGCCGGCCGCCGAGCTGATCGGCGAGCTGGTTCAGGGCTTCAACCCGGGTCGCGCTGCGCGTTGAGCCAGCGCTTGAGCCGCGCGGGATCGCCCGCCCGCTCGAGGTCGCGCGCCAGCTGCGCCAGGGCGCCTTCGAGCGCGCGGGTCTGATCGATCCGGTTCTGCAGCAGGGTGTTGGCGTTGGGTGAGGCGCCTTCGGGCAGGTCGAACTCGTCGGCCAGCGCGCTCTGCCGCCCCGCGCGCTCGCGCTCCAGCGCCGCCACCTGGGCCTTGAGCAGGAGCGTGAGCGAGGCCAGGCGCTCGTCGGACAGCTGCTGCCCGGCGGCGGGGTCGGCCAGCTCGGCACGGGCCTGGATCTGCAGCAGCGCGACGAGGTCGCGTTTTTCGTAGGCGGCGTTGGCCTCGCTCATCAAGGCCGTCTTGCGCAACCGCGCTGGCGGATCGGTTTCGCGGTCGGGGTGCAGGGCACTGGCGAGCTGGCGGAACAGGCGGCGCAACAAGGTGTCGGCGTCGTGCTGCCCGGTCTGGCGCGCGGCGGCGCCGGGTTTGCGGCGTTCGCGCCGGGCCTGTGCGGCGTCGCGGCGCTGCTGCTGCTCGTCTTCCTGCGCGCGCCGCAACCGCTCCATGCCGGCGCGCAGCAGCTGTTCGGCGCTGAGGTCCTGGCCTTCGTCGTCCAGCGGCTCGCCCAGCACCGCCTCCAGCCGCTGCCGCAGCGCGTCCGCCGAGTCCTGCTTGAGCTGCGCGAGGGTGCGCGGGCTGTGGCGGTCGTGCAGCCCGCGCATCGCGGCGTCGCCCGCTTCGGCCAGGCTGCGCGCCAGGCCGCACAGCCGCGTGCGCGCGGTGTCGGCCTGCGCACGGCTCAGCAGTTTGCCTTGCAGGTGCCCGTCGAGCGCCAGGGCCAGCGCGCGCTGCGCCTGCGCCAATTGCCGGCGCAACGGGTCGACCGCTCCGTGGAGCGCCTGGCGGTGCTGCTGCGCCAGGGCATCCATCTCGGCCAGCTGGCTTTTGAGCTTGTCGATGCGGGTGAGCTGCAGGTTGTAGGCGCGCGCGGCGGCCGTCAGCGCTTGCGCGCCCGGCGGCAGGACTTGAAGGGCGG
>NZ_JBWKZH010000096.1:0-17004 GCF_059424305.1 Hydrogenophaga sp. GW456-12-10-14-TSB4
CACCCAAGGAGCCAAGCCATGCCCGAGACCCTCATCAAAGTCGATCTGAACGCCCCCGCACCGTCCAACGAAATGGTGCACAACCGCTGGCACCCGGACATCCCGATGGCATGCTGGGTCAACCCCGGTGACGACTTCGTGCTGGAGACCTACGACTGGACCGGCGGCTTCATCCAGAACAACGACAGCGCCGACGACGTGCGCGACATCGACCTCACCACGGTGCACTACCTCAGCGGCCCGGTGGGCGTGAAGGGTGCCCAGCCGGGCGACCTGCTGGTGGTCGAGCTGCTCGACATCGGCGCCAAGGACGACAGCCTGTGGGGCTTCAACGGCTTCTTCAGCAAGAAGAACGGCGGCGGCTTCCTCACCGAGCATTTCCCGCAGGCGCAGAAATCCATCTGGGATTTCCACGGCATGTTCACCACCTCGCGCCACGTGCCGGGCGTGAAGTACGCCGGCCTGATCCACCCGGGGCTGATCGGTTGCCTGCCCGACCCCAAGATGCTGGAGACCTGGAACACGCGCGAGCAGGCGCTGATCGATTCCGACCCGGCCACCAGCGGCCTGGCCAACCCGCCGTTCGCGGGCACCGCCCACATGGGCAAGCTCACCGGCGAGGCCAAGGCCAAGGCCGCCGCCACCGGTGCGCGCACCGTGCCGCCGCGCGAACACGGCGGCAACTGCGACATCAAGGACCTCTCGCGCGGCTCCAAGGTGTTCTTCCCGGTCTACGTGGAAGGCGCGGGCCTCTCGGTGGGCGACCTGCACTTCAGCCAGGGCGACGGCGAGATCACCTTCTGCGGCGCCATCGAGATGGCTGGCTGGGTGCACATGAAGGTGTCCATCATCAAGGACGGCATGGCCAAGTACGGCATCAAGAACCCGATCTTCAAGCCCAGCCCGATCACGCCCACCTACAACGACTACGTGATCTTCGAGGGCATCAGCGTGGACGAGAGCGGCAAGCAGTACTACCTGGACGTGAACGTGGCCTACCGCCAGGCCTGCCTGAACGCCATCGAGTACCTGAAGAAGTTCGGCTACTCGGGCGCGCAGGCCTACTCCATCCTGGGCACGGCGCCGGTGCAGGGCCACATCAGCGGCGTGGTGGACGTGCCCAACGCCTGCGCCACGCTGTGGCTGCCCACGCAGATCTTCGACTTCGACATCAACCCCAACGCGAGCGGCCCGATCAAGCACCTCGACGGCTCGGTGGTGATGCCGCTCTCACCGGACCTGTAAGACGACACCCCCGCGCCGCTTCGCGTCACCCCCTCAAGGGGGCCACACCAACGGCCCGGCAAAGCCGGTTCCGTGGTGTGTGCTGGAGAAGGCACGTCAACCCTGGAGCTGTTATGCCAACCTACGACTACGACTGCCCGTCCTGCGGCGGCTTCGATGCGTTCCGCTCCCTGAGCGAGCGCAACGAACCCGCCTGCTGCCCGGACTGCGGCACCGCCTCGCCGCGCGTGTTCGTGAGCGCGCCGCGCCTGGCGCTCATGGACGGCGGCACGCGAACCGCCATCGGCATCAACGAGCGCGCGCGCCACGAGCCGAAGATGTCGCGCGACTACCAGCGGCTCAAGCACCCGGCGGGCTGCGGCTGTTGCGGCAGTGGGCGCAGCAAGGCGACGGTGACGGCTCCCAACGGCGCCAAGGCCTTCCCGAGCAAGCGCCCTTGGATGATCAGCCACTGACCGTCAGCGGCTGGTCACCACGGGCGGCAGGCGCCGCACCGGTACCGTGATCACCACGGTGCTGTGCTGGTTGCGTTCGCGCACATCGCCATGTGCCTCGATGCGCAAGCCCAGCTCACCGTCGTGGTCGCGCAGTTCCCGCAGCAACGCGGCCACGGGGATGCGGCAGTTCCACGAGCCCATGTCGCGCGGCCCGCAGCTCACCTGATCTCGCAAGCCGGATGGTTTGTCAGGCAGGCGCCGCACGAAGGGAAACACGCTGACCTGCGACAGCGGCTCGGTGGCGATGAAGGTCAGCGTGAGGCCGCTGGATGCCGTGTCCAGCTGGGGGGGTGTCACACCGAAGACGACGAAGGGCGCGTCGTTCTTGAGGTACTGGGTGAGCGCCGGATGGCCGTCCAGCGTCGAGCCCGCGTGGGCCAGCGAGGTCGCGATGGCCGCCAGTGCGATGGCGTGTGCGGTGGGGCGCATGGCTTGATTCTGGTTCGGCATCCAGCTACGTCAATTGACGTATACACCGAGGCCGATGCGCCTTCCACAATGGCCGCCAACCCATTCAACATTCCCTCAGCAAGGTGGTATGGCCATGATGCACGGCGACATTTCCAGCAGCAAGGACACGGTCGGCGTGGCCGTGGTGAACTACAAGATGCCCCGGCTGCACACCAAGGCCGAGGTGCTGGACAACGCGCGCAAGATCGCCGACATGATCGTCGGCATGAAGTCCGGCCTGCCCGGCATGGACCTGGTGATCTTTCCCGAGTACAGCACGCACGGCATCATGTACGACGCCAAGGAGATGTACGACACGGCGGCCACCGTGCCGGGCGCTGAGACCGAGATCTTCGCCGAGGCCTGCCGCAAGGCCAGGGTGTGGGGCGTGTTCTCGCTCACCGGCGAGCAGCACGAGGAACACCCGTACAAGGCACCGTACAACACGCTCATCCTGATGAACGACCGGGGCGAGATCGTGCAGAAGTACCGCAAGATCATGCCCTGGGTGCCCATCGAGGGCTGGTACCCGGGCGACTGCACCTACGTGAGCGAAGGGCCCAAGGGCCTGAAGATCAGCCTCATCATCTGCGACGACGGCAACTACCCCGAGATCTGGCGCGACTGCGCGATGAAGGGCGCCGAGCTCATCGTGCGCTGCCAGGGCTACATGTACCCCGCGAAGGACCAGCAGGTGCTCATGGCCAAGGCCATGGCCTGGGCCAACAACAGCTACGTGGCCGTGGCCAACGCGGCCGGCTGGGACGGCGTGTACAGCTACTTCGGCCACAGCGCCCTGATCGGCTTCGACGGCCGCACGCTGGGCGAATGCGGCGAGGAGGAATACGGCGTGCAGTACGCCGCGCTCTCCACCAGCCTGATCCGCGACTTCCGCAAGAACGCGCAGAGCGAGAACCACCTGTTCAAGCTCCTGCACCGCGGCTACACCGGCATGATCAACTCGCGCGAGGGCGACAAGGGCGCCGCCGCCTGCCCCTACGGCTTCTATGCCAACTGGGTCAACGACCCCGAGGGCACGCAGAAGGCGGTGGAGGCCATCACGCGGCCCATGGTGGGCACCGAGGAGTGCCCGATCGAGGGCATCCCGAACCCGTCCACCGCAGGCCACCGCTGACCGTGGACCCGTTGGCGGACTGGCGCCTCGCGCAGGAGCCCTTCTACCAGCCGGTGGGGCAGGAGATCGCGGCCTTCGAGGCCGCGCGCGCGGCGCGCCTGCCGGTGCTGCTCAAGGGGCCCACGGGTTGCGGCAAGACGCGCTTCGTCGAGCACATGGCCTGGCGCCTGAAGCTGCCGCTGGTGACCGTGGCCTGCCACGAAGACCTGACGGCGGGCGACCTGGCCGGGCGCTGGCTGCTCGACGCGCAAGGCACGCGCTGGATGGACGGGCCGCTCGCGCTGGCCGCGCGGCACGGCGCGCTGTGTTACCTCGACGAACTGCTGGAAGCGCGTTCCGACACCACGGTGCTGCTGCACCCGCTGGCCGACACGCGCCGCGCGCTGCCGCTGGAGCGCCATGGCGAGCTGCTGCCCGCCCACCCCGACTTCCAGCTCGTGGTCAGCTACAACCCGGGTTACCAGGGCCTGCACAAGGGCCTGAAACCGTCCACGCGCCAGCGTTTCGTGGCGCTGGCGTTCGACTACCCCGAGCCCGCCGCCGAGGCCGCCATCGTGGCGCACGAGGGCGGGGTGGACGGTGCGATGGCGCGGCAGCTGGTGCAACTCGCCGCGCGCACGCGCCGCCTGCAGGACCAGGGCCTGGAGGAGGGCGCGTCCACGCGCATGCTGGTGCACGCGGCCCTGCTGGTGCGCGCCGGCCTGCCACCGGCGGCGGCGGCGCTGCAGGCCATTGCCGACCCGCTGAGCGACGACGCGGAGCTGCTCGCCGCCTTGCACGCGCTGGTGCGCGCGAGCTTCTGAGCCTCGCCCTGTGGACGGCCTGATCGCCCGCGTGAGCCACGCACTGTGGGGCCAGCCGCTGCGGGTCGACACGCAGCTGCAACCCCCGGGTGCGGCGGCCCGCGCCGTGCTCACGGGCGATGACGCCACCGGGTGCGTGCTGCACCTGCCGCCACGCGGCGTCACCACGCCCGATTTCGCGCTCGCGGTGGCCGCGCATGCAGCAGCGCACATGCGTTTCGGTGGTCCGCCGCAAAGCCGCCGTGGGCTCAAGCCGGTGCAACAGGCCTTGCTCGGCGCGCTGGAAGACGCGCGCGTGGAGGGGCTCGCGCTGCAGGAGCTGCCCGGCCTGCGCGCCGTGTGGTGGCCGCATCACGCCGGCGCGGCGGCCGCGCGCGGCAGCGGCTTCGACGACCTGCTCGCGCGCCTCTCGGCCGCCCTGCTCGATCTCGCGCACACGGACCCGCACCCGTGGGTCGCTCGGGTGAAGGCGCAGTTCTTCGAGGCCGACGGACGCACCCCGGCCCTGCGCACGGCCGAAGACGTGCGGCGCGCCGCCTCGGTGCTGGGCCACGACATCGGCCAGATGCGCCTGCCGTTCAATCCGCGCACCTACGCGGTGCACGCCGCCTACCGCGACGACAACAGCCACCTCTGGTTGCCCGACGACACGCTGCCGCCGTCCGACGCGGTGCTGGCGCAGGCGACCGGGCCGGCGGGCGCGGACGGCGCGCCGGTGGGGGGCGACACGCCGCAGGCCGCGCGCGAACCGACGGTGGCGGTGCACGCCGAGTGGGACCACCGCATCGGCCGCTACCGGCCCGACTGGTGCAGCGTGCAGGCGCCCGCGCCGGCATGGGAGGGCCGGCCCTGGCTGCCCGATGCGCAGGCCCCGGCGCGCCGCCTCGTGCTGCGGCTGGCCCGCGTGCCGGGCCGGCTGGAGAGCCTGGGCGGGCGTTCGGCCAGCGGTGAGCACCTGCACGCGGCGGCGCTGGTCGATGCCTGGGCGGACCTGCGCGCCGGGCGCACGCCCGATGCGCGCGTGCACCTTCGACAGGGCCGGCCTCTGCCGCCGCTGGCGGTGCTGATGCTGCTGGACGCCTCGGCCTCCACCGCCCGCGGCCTGGCCCTGGTGGACATGCAGCAGGCCGCCACGGCCACCGCACTGGCCTTGCAGCGCCTGGGCCATCGCAGCGCCCTGTGGGCGTTCTCCAGCCAGGGCCGGCACCGGGTGCAGATGCCCTGCCTCAAGGCCTGGGACGACCGGGCGGCGCCAGCTGCGCCCGCGCTGCGCGGTGAAGGCTCCACCCGCATGGGCGCCGCGCTGCGCCATGGGCTGTGGCTGTCGGCCGGCGATGCGCGCCGGCACCCGGTGCACCGGCGCGTGATCGTGCTGCTGACCGACGGTGAACTGCACGACGTGGACGTGCACGACCCCGCCTACCTGCCGGCCGATCTGCGGCGCGCGGCCCGGGAGGCCCAGGCGTTGGGGGTGGCGGTGCGTGCCCTGGTGTTCGGCTCGGGCCCGGCGGACGCGCTCGACGCGGCGCTGGGTCGAGGCCACGGGATCGGGGTGCGCGAGCCGTCGGCATGGCCGGGGGCGATCTGCCGCGCGCTCGCCAGGTTGCCGACCTAGGGTTTGTTGGGTGGTTTACCCCCAGGGGGTATTCTTGACAGCAACGCGGCCAGCGCCTTCAATGGGGCTTTCGTCCCCTGGAGATGTCCATGCGCCTCGTTGTCCTGTGCTCGTTCGCCGTTGCCGCCCTGATGCCCATCGCTTCCTTTGCCGAGGGGCCGAGCTGCAACGCGGCGGCCGCCGAGAAGAAGCTGGCCGGTGCGGCCAAGACCTCGTTCCTGAAGAAATGCACGAAGGACGCGGCGGCCAGCTGCGACATGGCGGCGGCCGAGAAGAAGCTGGCGGGTGCCGCGAAGACCAGCTTCAACAAGAAGTGCAACCGGGACGCCGTGGGCTGAGCCGTGCCGCCGGCCGGCGTCAGAGGCCGGTGAGTTCCGCGTAAGCCCGCCGCGTGGGCGGGGCCACCGCCGCCAGCACCTGGTCGTGCCGGGTCTGGTGGCGCCGCAGCAGGCGCGCCGAGGCGATGCCGCGCGAGCGGCAGAACCAGTGGCAGGTGTGTTGCATCAGGAACAGTTCGGCCGTCAGGGTGAAGGCCTTGTCGCGCGGTGACTGGTTCGCGTGGTTGGCGGCGGCGTCGGCGATGCCTTTGGCGTGGATGCGGAAGGCCTCGCGCAGGTCGAAGCTGGCGCCGGGCCACCAGCGTTCCGCCCAGGGCAGGGCGATGGGCAGCGTGCTCACGCGCGCGGCGGCCGCATCGACCTTGGCGAAATCCTGCGTGAAGCGGTTGAACTGGCTGACGATGCTGAATTCGGCCGCCACCAGCAGCTCCCAGATCCGTTCGCGGCGAAAGTCGTCGGTTTCTCCCAGCGCGCGCAGGTAGCCCTGGGTGAGTTTTTCCATCATGGCTTCGATCTGGTACTGGCCCAGGTGCTGACTCAGCAGCGCGATGCGCTTTTTCTGTTCTTGCGAGTTGAGGAAGGCGAGGCCGGCGAGAACGGCGAACACCAGGATCAGGATGTCCATGGAGGGAATTTCGGGCGGAGGGAAAGGACGCCAGTGTAGGATGCCCAAACGGCGGCGGGGATGCGAGAATGACTTCCCCGTGACGCCACGCCTTTGCCACCCATGCCCCATCACCTTCCGCTGATCATTGCCGCCGCCGTCGGGTGGGCCGCCTGCCTGACGGGCATCGCCTGGATCGCGTCGGCCTGGCTCGGGCGCGCACTCTCCATCGCCGAGACGGTGTTGCTCGGTGGCATGCTGGGCGTGGTGGTGGCGGTGATCGTGCAGGCGCGCCTGCAGCGCCAGCGCCGCAAGCTCGACGACATGCGCGACTCCGCGCTCTGGTGAACAGGCCCTAGTCGGGCACCACCGCCGTCACTTCGATCTCCACCTTGGCGCGCGCTTCCATGAGCGCGCTGACTTCCACGCAGGTCATGGCCGGGAAGTTGCGGCCCATCACCTCGCGGTAGACCTCACCGAGCTCGCGCAGGCGCGCGTTGTATTCCACCCGGTCGATCACGTACCAGGTCATGCGCACCATGTGCTGCGGGCCGGCCTCGGCGCAGGCGAGCACGTCGCGCACGTTGAGCAAGGTCTGGCGCGTCTGGGCGATGAAGTCGTCGCTCTCGAACACCTGGGCGGCGTTCCAGCCGATCTGGCCGCCGACGAAAACGTGGGTGCCGCGCGCGGCGATGCCGTTGGCGTAGCCCTTGGGGGCGGCCCAGCCGGGCGGTTGCAGGTGCTTCATCATGGGGTGGACTCTCGATGTTGTTGGGCTTGCTGGCGCAGCGCGAAGCGCTGCAGCTTGCCGGTTTCGGTGCGCGGGAGCTGGCTCACGAAGACCACCTCGCGCGGGTATTTGTAAGGCGCCATGTTCTGTTTCACGTGCTCCTGCAAGGCCTTGACCTGCGCAGCGTCGGCGGCCTCGCCGGGCTTGAGCACCACATAGGCCAGCACGATCTGGCCGCGCTCCTCGTCGGCCTTGCCGACCACGCCGCACTCGGCCACGGCCGGGTGCTGCAGCAGCGCGGCTTCCACCTCGGGGCCGGCCACGTTGTAACCGGCGGTGATGATCATGTCGTCGGTGCGGGCCTGGTAGAAGAAGTAGCCGTCGGCGTCCTGGCGGAAGGCGTCGCCGGGGAAGTTCCAGCCGTCCCGGACGTACTGCGTCTGGCGCGGCTCGTCGAGGTACTTGCAGCCGGTCGGGCCGATCACGGCGAGCTTGCCGACCTCGCCCACGGGCAGGGGGCGGCCCTCGTCGTCCACCACGCGCGCTTCGTAGCCTGGCACCACCCGCCCGATCGCGCCGCGGCGCACCGCCTCGGGCGGCGAGGAGATGAAGATGTGGAACATCTCGGTGGCGCCGATGCCGTCGAGCATCTCCAGCCCGGTGGCTTCCTTCCAGAGCTGGCGCGTGGCGTCGGGCAGGCCCTCGCCGGCGCTCACGCTGATGCGCAACCGGCCGATGCCGTGCTGGCGCGCGAACGCCGCCATCTGGCGGTAGAAGGTGGGCGCGGTGTAGCAGATGGTGGCGCCGACGCGCCCGATCAGCTGCACCATGGCCTCGGGCGTGTAGGGGATGGACGGGAAGTACACCGAGGCGCCGGCCCACATGGGGAAGACCAGCAGGCCGCCCAGGCCGAAGGTGAAAGCCAGCGGCGGCGAACCCATGACGATGTCGTCGGGCGTGGCGCGCAGCACGTGGCGCGGCCAGGTCTCGCAGGCGGCGAGCACGTCGCGGTGGGTGTGCACCGCGGCCTTGGGCGTGCCGGTGGTGCCCGAGGTGAAGGCCAGCAGCGCGATGTCGGTGGCGGCGGTGGGGCAGGGCGTGCCGTGCTCGCACTGGCGCCGCGCCAGGGCTTCGAGCGCGTGCGGCGCTTCCCCTTCGGCCGTGTTGAAGGTCAGCAGCTTCATGCCCGCCATGGCGGGGTCGGCGGCGAGCGCCGCCTTGAGCTCGTCCTGCAGTTTCACGTCGCACAGCGCCACCGAGGGCTGGGCCTTGGTGAGGATGGCGCCGAGCTCCTTCGCGCGCAGCAGCGGCATGGTGGCCACCGCGATCAGGCCGGCCTGCACCGTGCCCAGCCAGGCCAGCGCCATGGCCACCGAGTTGCCGCCACGCAGCAGCACGCGGTTGCCGGGCACCAGGCCCAGCTCGACCGTGAGCGCGTTGGCGATGCGGTTCACCTCGATCTGTGCCTGGGCGTAGGTCAGGGTGCGCTCGTCGCTGCGGAACAGCGGGCGGTCGCCGTGTCCCGCCTCGACGGCGCGCTGGAACAGCGCCTGCACCGCGTTGACCTGCGCGGGCAGCAGCAGCTCGGGCCGGTCGAAGCGCAGCTCCGGCCACTGCCCGGGCGGCGGCAGGTGGTCGTGCACGAAGTGGTCGGGCTGAGCGGACGGGATGGCGATCTTGTTCATCTCAATGCGGCTTTGCCAAGGATCAACAGCTGAACCTCGCTCGCACCTTCGTAGATGCGCAGCGAGCGGATGTCGCGGTACAGGCTCTCCACCTTCTGGCCCACCTGCACGCCGCGCCCGCCGAACATCTGCAGCGCCATGTCGATCACGCGCTGCGCGTTTTCGGTGGCGGTGAGCTTGGCGGTGGCCGCGGCCGTGGTGTAGGCCGGCGTGCCCGCGCCTTGCGTGGCGCTGCAGTCGCGTTGCCAGGCGGCGCGGTAGGTGAGCAGGGCGGCGGCGTCGATCAGCGCGCTCATCTCACCAAGCCGGGCCTGGGTGAGCTGGAAGTCGGCCAGGGTCTGGCCGAACATCTTGCGTTGCTTCGCGTGCGCCACCGCTTCGGCGAACGCGCGCCGCGCCATGCCCAGGGCGGCGGCGGCGACCGAGGCGCGGAAGATGTCCAGCGTCTGCATGGCGAGCTTGAAGCCGCCGTGCAAGGTGCCGACCAGGGCATCGGGGCCGATGGCGCAGCCGTCGAAGCGCAGCGTGGCCAGCGGGTGCGGCGCCATCACGTGGATGTGTTCGCTGCTGTCCAGGCCGGGCTGCTTTGCATCGACGATGAAGGCGCTGATGCCGCGCGCGCCGGCGTCGGGGTCGGTCTTGGCGAAGACGACGTAGAAGTCGGCCAGGTCGCCGTTGCTGATCCAGGTCTTGCTGCCCTGCAGCGTCCAGCCGCCCGCGGTTTGCTCGGCGCGCGTGGCCATGGCGGCCACGTCGGAGCCGGCCTCGGGCTCGCTGAGCGCGAAGGCGGCGATCTTCTGGCCGGTGGCGACCGCGTTCAGGTAGCGGGCCTTCTGGGCCGGGGTGCCGGCGAGCGTGAGGGCGCCGCTGCCCAGGCCCTGCATGGCGAAGGCGAAGTCGGCCAGGGGTGAATGAAAGGCCAGGGTCTCGCGCAGGATCACCAGCGAGCGCGAATCGAGCGAGGGCAGCGCGCCGCCGTGCGCCGCCGGCACGCAGTAGCGCAGCCAGCCGTCCTGGCCCAGGCGCGCCACCCAGTCGCGGCACGCGGCGCGGTCGTCGGTTTCGTCGATGTCCTGCATGGACGCCCAATCGGCCAGGCGCGGTGCCATGTCGCGGTGATGGGCATCGAAGAAGGGCAGTTCCCATTGCGCTTGCGGCGGGCGCAGGTCGTGCGGGTGTTCAAAGGCGACCATGTCAGTCGCCTTCAAAAACAGGTCGCTGCTTGGCCGCGAAGGCCTCGTAGGCGCGGCGGAAGTCCTGCGTCTGCATGCAGATGGCCTGGGCCTGGGCCTCGGCTTCGATCGCCTGGTCCAGCGTCATGGCCCATTCCTGGTGCAGCATGGTCTTGGTCATGCCGTGCGCGAAGGTCGGGCCCTGCGCGAGCTGCGCGGCGAGCTTGTGCGCGGCGGGCAGCAGCGCGGCGCTGTCGTGCAGTGCGTTGAAGAAGCCCCAGGCGTGGCCTTCGGCGGCGCTCATGGCGCGGCCGGTGAACAGCAGCTCGCTGGCGCGGCCCTGGCCGATCATGCGCGGCAGCAGGGCGCAGGCGCCCATGTCGGCGCCCGCGAGGCCGACGCGGGTGAACAGGAAGGCGGTGTTCGTCTGCGGCGTGCCCAGGCGCAGGTCGGACGCCAGGGCCATCATCGCGCCGGCACCGGCGCACACGCCGTCGATGGCGGCCACGATGGGTTGCGGGCAGGCGCGCATGGCGCTCACCAGCGCCCCGGTCATGCGCGTGAAGGCCAGCAGCTCGGGCATGCTCATCTTCGTGAGCGGGCCGATGATCTCGTGCACGTCACCGCCCGAGCAGAAGTTGTCGCCCGCGCCGGTCAGCACCACGGCGCGGATGTCGGTCGCCTTCTGCAGGCCCAGGAACCAGTCGCGCAGCTCGGCGTAGGAGTCGAAGGTCAGCGGGTTCTTGCGCTCGGGCCGGTTGAGCGTGACGGTGGCGACGCCGTCGTCGGTCACGCTGAGCGCGAAATGCATCGGCGCCGGCGTGGCCTTGGGGCCGTACTGGCTGCGCATCGGGTTGTGGTCGGGGATGGGGTGTTTCATTCTTCGTCGATGCGTTGGTTGAGTTCGAGCTGGTGCTGTTTCACCTTGCCGAGCAGCTTGTGCAGGCTGTCCAGGTCGCGCGGGCTCAGGCCCTCGAAGGCCTCGACGATCCAGCTCTCGTGCTGCTGGGCCATCTCGGCGAAACTGGCGCGGCCGTGGGGCGTGAGGCGCACGCGGAAGGCGCGCCGGTCGCCGTCCACGCCCATGCGCTCCACCAGGCCTTCGTTGACGAGCTGGTCGGTGATGCCGGTGACGTTGCCGCCCGTGACCATGAGCCGGTGCGAGAGCTCCTTCATCTTCAGCCCGTCCGGGTGGCGTTCGAGCTGGGCCATGAGGTCGAAGCGCGGCAGCGTGGTGTCAAACTGCTCGCGCAGGCCGGCGCGCACGCGCTTCTCGATCAGTTGCGAGCAGGTCAGCAGCCGCAGCCACAGGCGCAGTTCGTGCGCGTGTTCGCTGTGGGCGCGGGCTTCGAGGTCGAGCATGGCTGGGTTCATGGCGTGGGTGTGTTGAGGGCTTGCTGGCGGGCGATCTCGCGGTAGAGCTGGTCGCGCCCGCTCTCGTAGGGGCGCGGCCATTCGATGGCGCGGGTCTGCAGTTTGGCGGCCTCGTGCAGCGTCCAGGCCGGGTCGGCGAGGTGCGGGCGCGCCACGGCGCAGAGGTCGGCGCGGCCGGCCGCGATGATGCTGTTGGCGTGGTCGGCTTCGGTGATCGCGCCCACCGCCATGGTGAGGATGCCGGCTTCGTTGCGCACGCGGTCGGCGAACGGCGTCTGGTACATGCGGCCGTACACCGGCTTGGCGGCGCGCGTGGTCTGGCCCGAGGAGACGTCGATCAGGTCGCAGCCGGCGGCCTTGAACAGGCGCGCGATCTCGACCGCGTCGTCGGGCGTGTTGCCGCCCGGTGCCCAGTCGTGCGCCGAGATGCGCACGCTGAAGGGCTTGTCGGCCGGCCACACGGCGCGCATGGCGGCAAACACCTCCAGCGGGTAGCGGCAGCGGTTGGCCAGCGAGCCGCCGTATTCGTCGGTGCGCTGGTTGGTGAGCGGGGTGATGAAGCTGGACAGCAGGTAGCCATGGGCCGCGTGCAGTTCGAGCCAGTCGAAGCCGGCCGCGGCCGCGCGCTGGGTGGCCGCGACGAAGGCGGCGGTCATGGTGTCCATGTCGGCGCGCGTCATGGCGCGCGGCACCTGGTTGTGCTCGCCGTAGGGCACGGCGCTGGCCGAGAGCAGCGGCCAGTTGCCGCTGGGCAGGGGCTCGTCGATCTGCTCCCAGCCGAGCTGGGTCGAGCCCTTGGCGCCGCTGTGGCCGAGCTGCAGGCCGATCTTGGCGCTGCTGCTGCCGTGCACGAAATCGACGATGCGTTTCAGGCCGGCCTGCTGCGCGTCGTTCCACAGGCCGGGGCAGCCGGGGGTGATGCGGCCTTCGGGCGTGGGGCTGGTCATTTCGACCATCACCAGCGCGGCACCGCCCATGGCGCGAGCGCCCAGGTGGACCAGGTGGTAGTCGCCCACCACGCCGTCGACCGCGCTGTACTGCGCCATCGGCGAGACCACGATGCGGTTCTTGAGCGTGAGGCCGCGCACCGTCAGCGGCAGCAGCATGGGGGGCGTTGGGTGCTTCTTCACCGGCACGCCGGGTTTCGCCTGGCTTTCAAGCCA
This sequence comes from Hydrogenophaga sp. GW456-12-10-14-TSB4, assembly GCF_059424305.1. Lineage (NCBI taxonomy): Bacteria > Pseudomonadati > Pseudomonadota > Betaproteobacteria > Burkholderiales > Comamonadaceae > Hydrogenophaga > Hydrogenophaga sp. GW456-12-10-14-TSB4. Next base: position 12,812 of record NZ_JBWKZH010000096.1, read on the forward strand.
GGCCTCGTAGCCTTCGAGCCACTTGGCGTCGCGCAGGCGCAGGTTCTCGTGGCTGATGCGCTGGCTGCGCGTGAGCAGCGAGTAGGCGAACTGCTCGACTTCCATGCCGGTGTAGCGGTCCACGTTCTCGAACCACTCGGTGGAGTTGCGCGCGGCGTTCTGGATCTTGAGCACCTCGACGCTGCGACGCGCCTCGTAGCCTTGCAGCACCTCGGCCACATCGGCGTTTGCGTGGCGCGAGAACTCGTCGGCCAGATCGATCGCGTCTTCGAGCGCGAGCTTGGTGCCGCTGCCGATGGAGAAGTGCGCGGTGTGCGCGGCGTCGCCCATGAGCACGATGGGGGTCTTGCGGCCGGCGATGTCTTGCCAGCGCACCCAGGTGTGGCAGATCACGCGCGGGAAGCGGATCCAGATCGCCGAGCCGCGCAGGTGCGAGGCGTTGCTGATGAGGGCGTGGCCGTCGAGGTAGGGTGCGAAGAGTTTTTCGCAGAAGGCCACGCCGTCTTCCTGGCTCATCTGGTCGATGCCGTGCGCCTTCCAGACTTCCTCGGGCGTCTCCACGATGAAGGTGGAGGTCTCGCCGTCGAACTTGTAGGCGTGCGCCTGGAACCAGCCGTGCTCGGTCTGCACGAAGGCGAAGGTGAAGGCGTCGAAGGTCTTTTGGGTGCCGAGCCAGACGAAGCGGCATTGCCGGGTGTCGATATCGGGCTGGAAGGTGTCGGCGTAGCGCGTGCGGATGCGGCTGTTGAGGCCGTCGCTGGCGATCACCAGGTCGGCCTCGTACTGTGCGGCGAGCGCCTGGTCGTCGGTCACATCGGTCTCGAACACCAGGTTCACGCCCAGCGCCAGGCAGCGCTCCTGCAGGATGTTGAGCAGCTTCTTGCGGCCGATGCCGCAGAAGCCGTGGCCGCCCGAGCGCACCCGGCCGCCCTTGAAGAAGACCTCGATGTCGTCCCAGTGGTTGAAGGCCTCGCCGATCAGGGCGGCCGACTCGGGGTCGGCCTCGCGCAGGTTGCCCAGCGTCTGGTCCGACAGCACCACGCCCCAGCCGAAGGTGTCGAACGGCCGGTTGCGCTCGACCACCGTGACGGTGAGCGAGGGATCGCGCCGCTTCATCAGCAGGGCGAAATACAGGCCCGCCGGCCCCCCACCGATGCACAGGATGCGCCGCAGCGCTGGAACGGGTGTTTTCATACCTAATTAGTTTAGGTTTAAAATATACAACTCCAATCGGGTAAACCCGTAGCCCATTCGGCTGCGGCGACGCCCGGGCCATGCGTCCTACATCCCACGGGACGTTCTTCCTACAAATCCTCTGGTTTTCCAGGGCGTGTCGGTGCAAGAATGGCCTTACCTCACCACCCCCGGAGGCACTCATGTCTGTGTATCGATTCAAGTCCCGCGAAACGGGCGACCTCGTCATGCTGCAGCAGCATGGCCAACGCATGCTCGAGATCCTGGGCAAGCGCTTGTCGGGTCCGGGCATCATCCAGCCCAGCGAAATGGATGCGGCGGTGCAGAAGATCCGCGCAGCGGTGGCGGCGGACGATGCGGCCCGACAGAAGCACCCACCGGAAGAGAAGGGCGATCACGAGGAACTGCCGCACGATCCCGTGAGCCTTCGCATGCGCGCCGCACCGTTCATCGAGATGCTGGAGCGGTGCGAGAAGGCGAACGTGGAGATCGTCTGGGGGGTGTGAGGGGGAACTCCCCCCTGCGCCGCTGCGCGGCTTCCCCCCTCTGTGGCGCGCCTTCGGCGCTTCGAGGGGGACGGCATCTCGGGCCGGCGGAGCCGGACCCTGGATGCCTCTGGAGCGGGCACTTCTTTCGCTGCGGGTGTCTTCAGTCCACCCGTGCCCCTGACGCCTTGACCACGCCGGCCCACTTGGTGGTTTCCGCGTCGATGAGGCGCGCGAATTCGGCCGGGGTGTTGCCGCCCGGAATGGCGCCCTGGGCGAGCAGGCGCTCTTTCACCGCCGGCAGGTTCAGGGCCTTGGTGGTTTCCTGCTGCAGCCGGCTCACCACCTCGGGCGGTGTGCCCGCCGGGGCCAGCAGGCCGAACCACGAACTGGCCTCGAATCCGGGCAGCTTGCCGGCCTCGGCGACGGTGGGCACGTCGGGCAGGGCCGCTGAGCGCACCGCGCTGGTCACCGCGAACGCCTTGAGGTTGCCGGCCTGGATGTGCGCCATGGCCGAAGGCAGGTTGTCGAACATCACGTCGACCGAGCCCGCCAGCAGGTCGGCCAGCGCCGGCCCGGAACCGCGGTAGGGAATGTGCGTCATGAAGATGCCGTTGCGCGACTTGAACAGCTCGCCCGCCAGGTGGATGGAGGTGCCGTTGCCGCTGGACGCCATGTTCAGCCGGCCCGGGTTGGCTTTGGCGTAGCGCACGAAATCGGCCACGCTGGTGATGCCCAGCGCCTGCGCGCGCTTGGTGCCCATCACCATCACATTGGGCACACCGGCCACCAGGGTGATCGGCGCGAAGTCCTTTTGCGGGTCGTAGGGCAGCTTGTCGTAGAGCGCCTTGTTGATGCCGTGCGTGCCGACTGTGCCCATGAGCAAGGTGTAACCGTCGCCCGGCGACTTGGCCACCACCTCGGCGCCGATGTTGCCGCCGGCCCCGGCGCGGTTCTCGACCACGAAGGACTGGCCCAGCGCCTTGCTGAGTTCGGGGGCCAGCACGCGGGCCAGGATGTCGGTGGTGCCGCCCGGCGCGAACGGCACGACGATGCGCACCGGCTTGTTCGGCCACCCGGCCTGTGCCCACCCGAGGCCTGGCAGGCCCAGGGCGGCGGTGGTGGCGGCCAGGGCCCGCAGCTGGCGGCGGCGCGAGGCGGAAAACGGTGGGCTGTCCATGCGATGTCTCCTTGGGTGGCAAAAAGAAAAGCCGCCCGAGGGCGGCTTGCATGGAGCCGCCCTTTCGGGCGTGCGGCACGAGATCAGTCGGCGTACTGGCCGGCGCCGTCGATGGCGGTCTTGAGCTTGGTGATTTCGCTCGCCACGAAGGCCTTGTGGCCGGCTTGCGTGACGCGGTTGTCGGTCACCACGATGGCGCCCAGGTCGATCTGGCTCTTGATGAAGGCCGGGTCCTTCAGGGCCACCTGCAGGGCTTCGTTGAGTTTCTTGGCGACGTCGGGCGGCGTGCCCTTGGGCGCGTACAGACCGTGCCAGATGGTCAGGTTGAAGTCCTTGAGACCCATTTCCTGCAGCGTCGGGTAGTCCTTGAGCAGCTTGTGGTTGTCCAGGCGCTTGGCGGTGGTGACGGCGAAGGCCTTCACGCGGCCGGCTTCGATCTGCGAGGTGGTGTTGGTGGTCTGGTCGCACATCACATCGACGTTGCCGCCGATGAGGTCGTTCATGGCCGGTGCGGTGCCGCCATAGGGGATGGTGGTCAGGGACTTGTCGAGCTTCATGGCCGATTGCCACATCAGGCCGCAGATGTGCGACGCGGAACCCAGACCGGCATGGGCCAGGTTGAGCTTGCCGCCGTTGGCGCGGATGTAGGCCTCGAAGTCGCGGTAGGTGTTGGCGTTGAGCTTGTTGCTGCCCAGCAGGGTCATGGGCACGTCGTTGATCGCGCCCAGGTACTCGAAGTCTTCGAGCGGCTTGAAGGTCTGCTTGCGGTACAGGCTGGTGGTGGCGGCCATGCCGATGTGCCAGACCAGCAGGGTGTAGCCGTCCGGGGCGGCGCGGGCCACCTTGGTGGCGCCGATGGTGCCGCCAGCGCCGGCCGCGTTTTCCACCACGATGTTGGCGCCACCCAGGGGCTTGCGCATGGCTTCGGCGAGGCGGCGCGCCACCAGGTCGGTCGGGCCGCCGGCAGCGAAGGGCACCACGAAGGAGATGGGCTTGTTGGGGAAGCCCTGCGCGAAGGCGCCTGACGACATGCTTGCAGCGAGGACCGCCAGGGCGAGGATCTTCTTCATACGATGCTCCTTGAGAAGAGGTTGATTACCGGGCGATCGTAGCCCCGCCATCCGTTGTCCGTATCGCGGAAATTACTTAGCTTCGGGCCGGGGAAAACCCTGGTTGGTGGACTTTTGGCGTCAGTTTGGCGTCAGTTCCGGGACTTTCCCGCTTACTGGTAGCTGCGCGCGTCCTCGATCACCTTGCCGTCGTTGGGCAGGGAGCCGGGGGGAACCAGCTCGACCTGGGCGCGCAGCTTGGTGACCTCGCGCACGGCGGCCTCG
>NZ_JBWKZH010000097.1:0-16553 GCF_059424305.1 Hydrogenophaga sp. GW456-12-10-14-TSB4
GGCTTGGGCGGGTGTGACGCGCCCGTGCCTGGCGGTGGCCCTGTCACCGCGGGTGGGTCCATTGTGCGCCTGCCGGGCACTTAAGCCAAGTAAGCCAAATCATTTTATTCTTCATTTATAAAACGCGGATCACCAACTATTACTAGCAAGCCGCACTGGAAGGTCTGCATGAAGCCGGGAGGTCCTCGAAGCACCGGGCCTCCCCATCACCTGCGTCGCGGGGCAGCATCTGGATTGATATGGTCGAGATTGCGCACCCGGCGGCTCAAGCTACCCACCGAGCGCCAAAAAACGCACAGGCCACTGCCCGCGCCCAATTCACGTGGTGCGCTCTCAGCGCGCACTCGCGTCGGACTGAGCAGAAACGCGACCGCTGGCTACGCTACACCCCATGAGGTGCTCGTACATCCAGCCCATTCATCAGAAACGGCATGCCAGCCGTCGACACCTGGGCACCCTTCGAAAGTGAGAGGTCCAAACGGGGCACGTGAGAGATGCACACTTGGCACGCTGGTCATGGACTTCTTGCACGAGGTGCTGTAGTTCGACGCGCCATGCTATCTCGACGCCGAGCATCACATTGTCGGCAGCTACCGTGCACCCGTACGCATCCAAGATCAATCGCACAACATTTGCGCGTTCCATGAACGCCCCATATTCATTCGACAACAATTTGGGGAGCTTAGGTTAAGATTATTTGCATAACCTTTACCTGAAATCATGCACCGGAATCTGCGTCCAATACCAGATACAACCCACCGCCCGGGAAATCTGCAAGTGTTGACGCCGCCCGAGAAGTGACTATCTGAAGGATGGGATGACTCATCGGCCTATTTGACAACAGCGACCGAGCGCCTCACCTGTCCATGGCAGTGCACGGACCAATCCTTTGCAACTGCCTGCGCACCGCAATCAGCGGCAACAGCGCCTGCTTGTTTTTCGCACGGGACGATTCAAGGCAGTGATCAAGCTGGACCTCTGGCAAAGAAGGGCAGAAGCCAATTAGCTCTTCATGCAAGGTTCTTACTCCGCAAGTGTCCAGTCAGTTCCAGCACGCGTTCGGCATCTCGCGTCCTGAAACCTTGCTTGGGGTCCGTGAACACCACAAGCTCTCGCGCTTTGAAGTTCAGCGGATCGTCGTCGATAGCCAACCATCGGTGCGGCTCCCGCTGGTTGGCAATCAACCAGTTGCGGCACTGCGATTCGCGTAGCGGCATGGCGCCAAAGTCGACTTTGGGATTGCCCTTCTGAAGCGTGCAACCCACGATGAGCCGATACAGGTCTGGCTGCTCTTCGAAGAAGTCCCTCATCCTCTCCAGCGGGTAGTGCTCCGCCCAGGAACTGGAGATCACCACTTCGACGTGGTCTACCTGCTGAAGACAGATCTGCAGCAGACCCGCCTTCTCAAAAAGCCGGTCCGTGGTGCCGCCCTGCGGGTGCAGCACCCCATCAAAGTCCAGGAAGATGGTGATCAGCGGCTTCATGGGAGTGGGTTGAATAGTGGAAGTGGATGTCATCATTGTCTTCAAAGCAAGTGTTCTCAGTGCACGTGCTTCGTTGGTTCGCGTCCAGAGTCATCGCCCAGCACCTCGGCTGGCAGGTCCTTGGTCGAAACTACCGCCCTTCCCTGTCTCACGGCCTGCGCGATCGCTGAGCCGGTGAGCTGGTAGATCTCCCGGGCGCTCAAGTGCGCCAGCGCCAGGACAAAGGCCTTGTCAGGCGCCCGGCCCATACGCACCCCGGCGTCCTCGGTGGCAGCCGCGACCACCGCATGCGCCACCCGGATGGCTTGCTCGGCATCGGGCATGCAGATGTGGAACGCCCGCATACGAGACCTCAAGGTCGGAGCGATCAGCCAGGGGTAGTTGCTGGTGGCGATCCAAGTGATGAGGCTGGCATCAAGCTCTACCTCCACACTCTGGTCCCTCACCCGGCTTGCGCTCACCGGCTCCAGCAGGCTGTGCAGCACCGCGGTGGGATCGGCGGATCGACTAAAGCCTGTCGCCTTGTCCAGCTCATCGAGGATCACCACCGGGTTGGCGTAATCTCCCTGTGCCAGCATCTCAAACACCAGCCCCACGCGCGTATTGCCCCAGGTCACCTCCGAGCCAAGCAAGGCCGATGAGGTCTCGGCTTGGTCCATCGGGTGGCGCCGAACCGGTACACCCAGGACTTTGGCCAGCGTCTCGCAGAAGTGGGTCTTGCCCACACCGGGAGGTCCAGCGAGCAACATGGGCGGGATGCCCACCGGGCGGCGGCTGACTTTGGCCAACGCCAGCCGATCGGCCACAAACCGGATCACTTCCGAGAAGTGGGGGTGGGTCTGCTCCAGGGCCAGCACCGCATCGAGGTTGCGGGGAGTTTCAACCCGCCGCCAAGCGCCTTTGGGCTCCAGGTCTTTGAAGATGGCCGCGTTGCGCTTTCGCACATCGGCGTCGCTGATCTGTTTGCTCTCGCGCAGCTTTTCCAAGGCCTCGGGGTCGTAGACGCGTAACTTCCTCTTGACGGGCAAGGTTTCGACTTGCTTGTGGAAGGCGTGCGGGTCCGCATTGCGGATGGGAAGTCCCTTGCGTCGCATACGTCGGGCTTCACCCTTCGCCTTCTGGTCCGACCCGACCTTGCGCGGCGTTCCCTCGGCGAAGGCGGCCTCTGTCTGGGCTTTCTCGTCCTCCTTCTTTTCGCGCTCTTTGCGTTCAGCTTCTCGCACGGTCTCGGCGTCGAGCTGATCCTTGAGATTCTGTGTGATCAGCAAGAGTTTGCGGTCGGCGTAGCGTTCTGCGGACGACTGCTCCACGAACTGGCCGTCGGCCACGAACTGAACGCGGCCGGGGCTGCCAGGGTCACCGGAAACATCTGGACTGGAAGATGAAGTTGGACAGGCGCCAGGCGTCGAAGTGACCGGCTGAATGCTCTCGAGCACTTCCACCCTAAGCTCGGTGCTTTCGGTAGCGGGATGAATGCGCACGCGGATCCTCTTCATTTGAGAGCCCGCAGCTTCTTGTAGTGCGCCACACGGATGCTCTCAATATCAGGGGGAACACCATGGCGACCGAAGCGCCGGCTGATCTGTCCGTTCTCGCAGAAGGACAGGGCCACGACCGCTTCCTGCCGCTTGCGCACCAAGTAGTCGTTGAGCAGCTTCACCAGCCGCATAGCATTGGGTCCTGTGAAGTTGAGGGTGTAAACCTGCTTGTTGTGTCCAATCTGGCGGCGCACCGCGTAGATCACACTGGGCACGCTCACACAGCGCTGGAAATGCTCTAGCGTCTGAAGGCAGTTCTGAGAAATGGACACGATCAGGCGGAAGATCGACCTGCGGTTCGGAAACGGTTGCATCACGATGGCAATGCACCCGTCGCCATCGAGCATGCCAGCGGCCCATTCCAGGCTGGGACGAGGCCAACGATCAGAAGGTCGATCGACTGAAAGCGCCATGGAGCAATCCGCCTGCCCCGGATCGTCGGCACGTGAATCAGGGATCGCCGCAGGGATGCCACTGGAGGGAATGTCCTCGGTGTCCCCAACCGCCAGCACATCTACTCCATCGCTCGGCATGAACCGTTCGTTCGGATCGTCGACACCTTCCCACTGGGCGAACTCCCGTTCTTCGTCAGACTCGCTCCACGGGAATAGAGGGAGACGGCGTTGCCGGCCATCCACCCTGCCAGAGGAGACGCCATCACCGCCAGCGGGAACCACTGCAGCAGGCGCGCCAGCAGGTTGATGTGTGGGTGGCGACGACGGGTCCCCTGCAAGTGCGGGAGCGGCGTTGACGTCGACCCCATCGACACCACCGAGGCCAGCGTCTGGCGCATGGCCGCTTTCCCCGCGTGCGGAAATCGCTGAATTCATCTGAATCCCATATTTGTCTCGGGCGAGACCCAGCGCGTCTCCAAACGCCCGGCCCAGTCGCGCCACATGAGGATCCACCGGATTCTTGGACAACGGGCCGAAGCGGCTGCCCAGGCGGAACTCTTTCTCGCCCTCTCCGCTCCACAGCGCGCGCAGCCGCTGGGCATCTTCCGGCTCCAGCTTTTCCAGGCGATCAAGAAGCGCTGCAAGCATTTGCACGGTGGACGGATGGGCGCGCCTGCTCATCTCCCCTTGCGTAAGGCGCGATGCGGCGTCGGACACCATGGAAAGTGGCTTGTTAGGCAGGTTCAGCGCGCCAAGATCGGCGAGCACGGCAGCCAGGCGCACCAACGAGGCTTCGTCCCGATCAAGTTCGAAGTCGTTCAATCGCATGGCAGCAAGGATGCCCGTCCGCAGAGCATGGCTGCGTCCTGGCAACGCTAAAGACAACGCGGGCGGCGCGGTCGATGCATGCAGCGCACGTTCAATGTCCGGACGGCTGATCGCGGCCACCAGGAGTGCCTGGTGCACCGGCTTGAGACTGGCCAACACGCAGTGCAGGTCCAGTTCCACCGACTCGTGCAATCCCAGATGGCGCAGCACCCAGGGCGTGGCAGCTGGCTGCGGATGTGTCTTGCCAAACTGCTGGAGCACCAACACATCGGACGGTACATTGGGCATCGCGTGCTTCATCAGCTCGAGCTCGTAGACGCCCGGCTGTGGAATCCAGCGGGTGCCATGCACCGATGGCAGAAGTACGGTCTGGTCACCAGCGCCCAGGCGTGCCAGGGACATGCAACCGGAGACGTCCATCGTGCCGCTGCGTCCGACGCCGAGCTGCGTGACGATATCCATGAATCGCTGGTCGACTGGAGATGCAATCGATCCGAACGGTTGTGCGGCGCTGATGTGCGCGATCACCCGGATCACAGAGAACGGGTCGAGCAGTTCACCGCAGACGTTGGTGAACTCGCCATTGGGATCTGAGAGGTACGCGCTTGGGTAGGTTGTTGATGTCACGGTTCACTCCATACGGTCGATGAGACAATCAGAACGACAAAATCTTTCCCGGGACAATTTTTTGTCGTTCCAAATGACATTTTAAACGATCTAATGTCACCGTCAAGAGTTTTTTGTCATCCTGAGTGAAAAATCGTCTTGGAGCATGCAGTGATCAAGTGCCACCTATCCCGACTGATGGGGGAGCGAAAGCTCAAGATCAGCGACGTCGCAAGGGACACCGGCTTGCACCGCAATACCATCACACTGCTCTATCAAGAAACAGCAACTAGGATTGATCTGGAAGCCGTCGAGACGCTATGCCGCTACTTCAGTGTGGGCGTCGGTGATCTGTTTGAGTACATCGACACTCCCTCATCGGATCCTGAGAGTCCGTAGTCAGATGTGAATGTCATCGCTCTGGGCGGGTTGCTGTTCTCCCCGATCTAGCTGAGATCGTAGGGAGTGAAACTACAGGCCGCATTGGCAGCGCCGTTGACTCTGTGTGTGATCAGGTTCAGCGTATTCCCGCCCGGCTGCACTAAGCATCTGGGCACCTATTCGGACAAATCTCCGTCCGCCGAGATCGCTCGGGTACGGCATCCGTCATTAGGCGCGTTGCACTCGCGGTGCCTCAAGCGCTCGACGAAGTCTTGACAAAGAGTTGACGAGGACGAGATGTCGGCAATGCTATTGACGACTTCTTGTCGCGCGCTAGACAAAGTCTTGACGAAGGTATGACGGCGACTTGTCAGTGAACCGACCCAGGGTTCTAGCAGGAACAACTCTCTGAGAGAAGTGAGCCACAAGCAAGAAGTCAAACAAGTATTCACCCTAGATCCGAGCGCGCAGTGCAGGAGCATCTAAGTGAGTACCCTCGCAGTAGGCGGCCACCGCCCCCATGTCCGCCTTGCGCGCGTCAGCTCGTCAAGACACTCGTCGGCATGGAACTGCAGCAAAGTGCAGCGCTGATTGCGCAACTTAGTTGCCTCGATCGATAGTTAGACTGAAAGATGGTCAGCGAAGGGATCGAGCCTTCTGCCGCTCGCACGCGTGGCGATATGGGGTTCTTCATCGCCCGCCGCGGGCAACTCTCAACGACGTTGCGAGCCAGGCTTGTACGCCCGGAGATCTCGCGGATGAACATCTGCTCACGCAATGCCCAGCGTCTACGACGCGCAGTGCCGCCACGTCCATCACTCGTGAAATCTGGACACACAGTTGACGATGACGCGATGCCGGAGACGTTGTTGACGCCTACTTGTCACACGCTTGGCAAAGTCTTGACGAAGACATGACCGCAACTTGTCGGCGTACGGGGTCACCGTCCATTGCTGCACCGCCCTTCGATTGCAGGCCAGCTTATCAGTGAATCAATGTGATGAAGCATTCGACCCGATTGCGCCAGTAGCCATAGATTAGGCTGAAATGCGTGTTTCAATGCGGCCTCCGGACAAGCCAAGCATGTCGCTCAGACTTTTCACAATAACCGGGCGGTGGTGAGCTTGGAGCGCTCGCACCTGTGGGACTGCAACCAAACAATTGGAAAGTGGCACCGAACGCTGCTTTCGAAGATGCCTGCTCGTCGTCACCAAGCGCACGCTTCAATGCGTCGCACCGTCGACCGGCTTGGCGTGCAGCATCGTCTTGATCAGCTTGCCACACACTCCTCGTCAATGTTGCGAGGCGAGCCCGCGCGCATGTCGTCGTAAAGACCGCCAAGCCCGCGCTCAAAGAATCGAGTGGGCGACGTGCCTGCCGTGGACTCGTTCAGACGCAGGTGGCCAATGATCGGTCTGTTGACCTCACCATCGCAAGATGCTCATGAGGATGCGAGTTCGCTAGGACACTTGGTCACGCCTCATTGACAGAAGGACTGCGAAGCCGCGCTCGCGCTGCAAGCGGCAGCTGCATCAACCGTATTCCAAAAACGATTCCAAATTCCAAAAGACAAACGGGGCAACCACCGTTAAGTGATTGCCCCGCTTGGGATTTTTGGCGGAGTGGACGGGGCTCGAACCCGCGACCCCCGGCGTGACAGGCCGGTATTCTAACCAACTGAACTACCACTCCTGGTAGATGGCGTTCGTTCTTGCGAACCAAGTGCCAACCACTTGTTGCCTACTTGCCTTGCGGCTTGTTTGGCGACCCTACGGGGATTCGAACCCCGGTACTCACCGTGAAAGGGTGATGTCCTAGGCCTCTAGACGATAGGGTCATAACCTGGACTCAAAGAGCTTTCCATTGTAGCAGCGACAGAGCTTGTTTTTCTGCCGATGCCGCGATGAAAACCTCTTCGCGACTTCAAATTTTGGTGGAGGTAAGCGGGATCGAACCGCTGACCTCTTGCATGCCATGCAAGCGCTCTCCCAGCTGAGCTATACCCCCACAGGGTTTGTTGATCTGCCCTTTGCAACGTCGTTGCACAGTGCGTTTCAGCAAGCCTCAAATTATAAGCTATTTTTTCAGCCGTTCTGCAAACGGCGCAAAACAACTTCGCGATCGTGCAATTCGAGCACCGCGTCGAGCGACGGCGTCTGGGCCGTGCCCATCACCAGCACCCGCACCGGCATGGCCAGCTGCGGCATCTTCAGGCCGTGCGCGGCAAGCACTTCCTTGATGGCGGCCGAGAGCGCGGCCTTGTCCCAGGCGCAGGCTGCGAGCTTGTCCGCCAGGGTGACCAGCACAGGGCGCACGGCATCGGTCACGTGCTGGGCACGCTCTTCGGCATTGGGCGTGATGTCGGCGTAGAAAGCCTTGGCCCAGCCGGCCAGCGCCACGGTGGTGTCGCAGCGGTCCTTGAACAGGCCGCAGATGCGCGGCAGGCGCGCGTCCGCCTCAATGCCCTGCTGCTGCAGGTGCGCGGCCACCAGCGGCGCGAGCGCGTCGTCGGCCATGGCCTTGAGGTGTTGCGCGTTGACCCACTTGAGTTTGGCCTCGTCGAACTGCGCGGCGCTGCGGCCCAGATGGTCGAGGTTGAACCACTCGAGGAACTGCGCGCGGCTGAAGATCTCGTCGTCGCCGTGGCTCCAGCCCAGGCGCGCGAGGTAGTTCACCATGGCGTCGGGCAGGTAGCCTTCGTCGCGGTATTGCGTGACGGGCTTGGCGCCGTTGCGCTTGCTCATCTTCTCGCCCTGCTCGTTGAGCACGGTGGGCAGGTGGGCGTACACCGGCGGTTCCTTGCCGAGCGCGCGGAAGATGTTGATCTGGCGCGGCGTGTTGTTCACGTGGTCGTCGCCGCGGATGACGTGGCTGATGGCCATGTCGATGTCGTCCACCACCACGCAGAAGTTGTAGGTGGGCGTGCCGTCGGGCCGGGCGATCACGAGGTCGTCGAGTTCGTCGTTGCGGATCTCGATGCGGCCCTTGACCTTGTCGTCCCAGGCCACCACGCCGCCCTGCGGGTTCTTGAAGCGCAGCACGGGTTTCACACCTTCGGGCACGGGCGGCAGGGTCTTGCCGGGCTCGGGCCGCCAGGTGCCGTCGTAGCGCGGCTTCTCTTTCGCGGCCATCTGCTTTTCGCGCAGGGCGTCGAGTTCGGCCACGCTCATGTAGCAGGGGTACACCAGGCCGCCCGCCACCATCTCGGCGAGCACCGCCTTGTAGCGGTCCATGCGCTGCATCTGATAGAACGGGCCTTCGTCGTGGTCGAGGCCGAGCCACTTCATGCCTTCGATGATCACGTCCACCGCGGCTTGCGAGGAACGCTCGAGGTCGGTGTCTTCGATGCGCAGGATGAAGGCGCCGCCGGTGGAGCGCGCGAACGCCCAGGGGTAGAGCGCGGAGCGGATGTTGCCCAGGTGGATGAAACCGGTGGGCGACGGGGCGAAGCGGGTGCGGATGGGTGCGGACATGTCAGAAGGAAGAAAGACCACGGTCAAGGTCGGCCTGGATATCGCCCAGGTGCTCCAGCCCCACGGCCACGCGGATCAGCCCCTGCACCACGCCCGCCGTCTGGCGCTGCGCTTCGGTCAGGCGGCCGTGCGAGGTGCTGGCCGGGTGGGCCACCAGCGTCTTGGTGTCACCGAGGTTGGTGGAGAGCGACATCACCTGCAGCGAGTCGAGCACGTGGAAGGCGCGCTGGCGGGCCTGCTCGGGGTCGGCGCCCTTCACCTCGAAGGAGAGCACGGCACCGCCGCAACCCGATTGCTGCGCCATCGCCAGCGCGTGCTGCGGGTGGCTGGCCAGCCCGGGGTAGTAGACGCGGGCCACCGACGGGTGGGCCTCCAGCCACTGCGCCAGGGCCAGGGCATTGGCCGACTGGGCGCGCATGCGGATGTCCAGCGTCTCCAAGCCTTTGAGCACGACCCAGGCGTTGAAGGGCGCGAGCGTCATGCCCGAGCTCTTGAGCACCGGCAGGAAGGTCTTGGTGACCAGCTCCTGGCTGGCGCACAGGGCGCCGGCCATCACACGGCCCTGGCCGTCGAGGTACTTGGTGCCGGAGTGCATGACGATGTCGGCGCCCAGCGCCATGGGACGCTGCAGGGCCGGCGTGGCGAAGCAGTTGTCCACGCACAGCAGCGCGCCCGCGCCGTGGGCGATGTCGGCCAGCGCGCGGATGTCACAGACCTCGGTGAGCGGGTTGGTCGGCGTCTCGGCGAACAGCAGGCGGGTGTTGGGCTTGACGGCCGCCTTCCAGGCCGACACGTCGGTCTGCGACACGAAGGTGGACTCGACGCCGAATTTGGCGAGGTCCGAGCCGATCAGCTTGATGGTGGAGCCGAACATGGAGTGCGAGCACACCACGTGGTCGCCAGCCTTGAGCAAGCCCAGGCACATCATGAGGATGGCCGACATGCCCGAAGCGGTGGAGATGCAGGCCTCGGCGCCTTCGAGGGCGGCCAGGCGCTGCTCGAAGCTGGCCACCGTGGGGTTGCCGTAGCGGCCGTAGGTGAAGCCGTCCTCGTCGCCGGCAAAGCGGCGCGCGGCGGCTTCGGCACTGGGCTGCACGTAGCCGCTGGTGAGGTAGAGGGCCTCGGAGTTCTCGCCGTACGGGCTGCGTTCGACGGCTTCGCGCACGGCGAGGGTGTCGCGGTGCAGGTCAGGTTTCTTGGCGTTCATGAAAAAAAGTGTGGTGTCAGACGACCTGGGCGTTGGGCAGGGCCAGGCGCGAGGTGTCTTCCTCGCCCTCTTCGCTCTGGTCGCGGCCGGCGTTGAGTCGGGCGATGTCGGCCGGCGTGATGTCGCCGGTGACGTAGACGCCGTCGAAGCACGAGGCGTCGAAGCCTTCGAGCTTGGGGTTGAGCGAGCCGATGGCCTGCTTCATCGCGTCCACGTCCTGGTAGATCAGCGCGTCGCAGCCGATGATCTCGCGCACTTCCTCGACCGTGCGGTCGTGGGCCACGAGTTCGCCGGGCGTGGGCATGTCGATGCCGTAGACGTTGGGGTAACGCACGGGCGGCGCGGCGCTGGCCAGGTAGACCTTGCGCGCACCGGCGTCGCGCGCCATCTGCACGATTTCGCGGCTGGTGGTGCCGCGCACGATGGAGTCGTCCACCAGCAGCACGTTGCGGCCCTTGAACTCGCTGCCGATGACATTGAGTTTCTGGCGCACCGACTTCTTGCGCACACCCTGCCCCGGCATGATGAAGGTGCGGCCCACGTAGCGGTTCTTCACGAAGCCTTCGCGGTACGGCAGGCCCAGCAGCTGGGCCAGCTCCATGGCACTCGGGCGCGAGGACTCGGGGATGGGGATCACCACGTCGATCTCGTTCGGCGGCACGGTGGACACCACGCGCTTGGCCAGCGTCACGCCCAGGTTCAGGCGCGCCTGGTAGACCGAGATGCCGTCCATGACGGAGTCGGGCCGGGCCAGGTAGACGTATTCAAAGATGCAGGGGTTGTGGCTGACCTTGTCGGCGCACTGCTCGAACTGCATCTGGCCGTCGAGGTCCACGAACACGGCTTCGCCGGGCTGCAGGTCGCGCTCGAACTCGAAGCCGTTGCCTTCGAGCGTGACGGACTCGCTGGCCACCATCACGCCGCCGTCCTTGTGACGGCCCAGGCACAGCGGGCGGATGCCATGGGGGTCGCGGAAGGCCAGCAGGCCGTGGCCGGCGATCAGCGCCACCACGGCGTAGGAGCCTTTCACGCGCCGGTGCACGCCGCGCACGGCGGCGAACACGTCGGCCGGCTTGAGGGTGATGCCGCGCGTGACCTTTTCCAGTTCGTGCGCCAGCACGTTGAGCAGCACCTCGGAGTCGCTCTCGGTGTTGACGTGGCGGTGGTCGGTCTGGAACAGCTCCTGGGCCAGCGCCTTGGCGTTGGTCAGGTTGCCGTTGTGCACCAGCACCAGACCGAAGGGTGCGTTCACGTAGAAGGGCTGCGCCTCTTCTTCGCTGAACGCATTGCCGGCGGTGGGGTAGCGCACCTGGCCCAGGCCGCACAGGCCGGGCAAGGCGCGCATGTTGCGGGTGCGGAAGATGTCGCGCACCATGCCCTTGGCCTTGTGCATGAAAAACTTGCGTCCCTGTTGCGTCACGATGCCCGCGGCATCCTGGCCGCGGTGTTGCAGCAGCAGCAGCGCGTCGTAAATGAGCTGATTGACCGGGGTCTTGCTGACCACGCCCACGATTCCACACATGATTGAATCCTCAGGAAAACTAACGGATATATCGGGCCACGGCCTCGGGCAACAAGGGCTTGATCTCGTGCAGCGAGGCCGACAGCACGGACGCCGTGGTCGATTCCCGCCACCACGCGGCCCCCTCCATCTGCGTCATGCTCACCACGAGCGCCACCGCCAGCAGGATCACCCCGCCGCGCACCAGGCCGAACGCGCCTCCGAGCACCCGGTCCACCGGTCGCAGACCGACCGAGGCCACCAATTTCTGCACCAGCCAGGCCCCCAGGCCGGCGACGAACGCCACGACCACGAACACCAGGACGAAACCGGCCGCCAACCGCATCGGCGGCGACAGGCCGTCCATCGGCAACCAGGCCCCGGCTTCCTCGGCGAAGGCCTGGGCCAGCACGAAGGCCGCCACCCAACCCGCCACCGACAACACCTCGTACACCAGACCGCGCCACAGCCCCAGCAACACCGACAGCAGCAAGGCCGTGAGCAGCACCCAGTCGGTCACGGCCATCTGCGCTCCACCCGTCCCGACGTCACAGCGTCAGAACGGCTGCGGGCAGACCCAGGGCCTTGACACGGGCGGCGGCTTTTTCGGCGTCGGCGCGGTTCTCGAACGGTCCCACGCGCACGCGGATGCGCTTGCCATCGGGCGTCTGGGCCTCGTGCACGTAGGTCTTGAGCCCCGCACCTTCCAGTTTCTGGCGCACGGCGCGCGCGCCGGCCGCTTCGGAAAACGCGCCGACCTGCACCACGATGCGCTCCGCGCTGGCGGCGGCCGGTTTGGCGGCGGCGCTGGCGGGCGGCTTGCCTTCGAGCAGCGCGCGGGCCCGGTCGGCCTCGGCGGGCGACGGGGCCGCGGGCTTGGCGGGCGCGGCGGCCACGGGCGCCGGGGCGGGGGTCGGTGCTGGCGCGGCGGCCGGGGCAGGTTTGGGCGCAGCCTCGACCACTTCCTCGCGAGCCCCCAGGCTTTCACGGGCCGGCAGTGGCGCACTGCTGGCGGTGGCGGGCGGTTTGGCCGCAGGCGTGCTGGCTGCAGCGGCGGGCTTGGCAACCGGTGCGGGGGTGTTCTTGGCCGGGATCTCGATCGGGATGTCGACGGCGATCGGGCGCGGCTGGGTGTCGAACAGCAGCGGGAAACCAATCACGCCCAGCAACACCAGCACGCTGGCGCCGATCAGGCGGTGGCGCGCGCGGCGGCGCACGGCCTCGATGCTCTGCGGCGGGGGAGTCGAGGCGTTGCCCTGGGAACCTGAACGGGATTTGAACATCGGGGGGACCGTGGCGATAAAAGGCTAGGCGGACAGGTGTTTCGCCGACAGTCGGGGCACGCCGTCCTGCAATACGCCACCCACGGTGTAGAACGATCCGAAGACCACGATTCTATCAGCGGGGTCCGCGGCGGACACCGCGGCCCGCAGGGCGTCCATGGGGCCGGTGTGCCGGCCAGCCAACCGGCCCTTGCACTGGGGATGGGCCTCCAGCTGTTCGGCCAGGGCAGCGGCCGAACTGGCGCGCGGCAGGGGCAGGTCGGTGAGGTGCCAGCGGTCGATCAGCGGCGCGATGCGGTCCAGCATGGCGCCCAGGTCCTTGTCGGCCATGGCGCCGAACACGGCATGGGTGGTGGGGTAGAAGCCCATGGCGTCGAGGTTGGCCGCCAGCGCGGCCACCGAATGCGGGTTGTGCGCCACGTCCAGCACCAGGGTGGGTGTGCCGGGCACGATCTGGAAGCGCCCGGGCAGCTCCACCAGGGCCAGGCCGTTGCGCACCGCCTGTGCCGTCACCGGCAGCCGGCCGCGCAGGGCTTCCACCGCCGCCAGCACGCCCGAGGCGTTGACCAGCTGGTTCGCGCCGCGCAGCGCCGGGTAGGCCAGGCCGGCGTAGCGCCGCCCGCCGTGTGAGGGGTGCATGGCCCAGCCCCATTGCTGCTGGTCGCCCGCGAAATGGAAGTCCTTGCCCACGCGCCAGAGCTCGGCGCCGATCTCCATCGCGCGGTCCAGGATGCTCTGAGGCGGCACCGGGTCGCTCACCACGACCGGCCGGCCGGTGCGCATGATGCCGGCCTTCTCGAAGCCGATGGCCTCGCGGTCGTTGCCGAGCAGGGCCATGTGGTCCAGCGCGATGCTGGTGATGACCGCGCAGTCGGCGTCGATGATGTTCACCGCGTCCAGCCGCCCGCCCAGGCCGACCTCCAGGATGGCCACGTCCAGCCCGCTGCGCGAGAGCGTGCGCAGGATGGCGAGCGTGGTGAATTCAAAATAGCTCAGGCTGATCTCGCCACCCTCGTCGCCCACCTGTCCCTTGCGGGCCACCTCCACCTCGGCAAAGGCCGGCACCAGGTCGTTGGCGGCCACCGCCTCGCCCGCGACGCGGCAGCGCTCCTCGAAATGCACCAGGTGGGGCGAGGTGTAGACGCCGGTGCGGTAGCCCGACTGCGTGTAGACGGCCTCCAGCATCGCGCAGGTGGAGCCCTTGCCGTTGGTGCCGGCCACGGTGATCACCGGGCAGTCCAGCGCCAGGCCCATGCGCCGGGCGACGCGCTGCACGCGCTCCAGCCCCATGTCGATGGTGACCGGGTGCAGGCGTTCGGCGTGGGCCAGCCAGTCGGCCAGGGTGGTGGGGTGAGCGGGCACGGGAATGTCAAGCATGGGCGGGATTGTCCCATCGCGGACACCGCCCCGGGGCCGTGGGGGACATGGCGGACAATGCGGCCCATGATCACCGTCCACGGCATTCCCAACTGCGACACCGTCAAGAAAGCCCGCACCTGGCTGACGGACCACGGCGTCGAACACCACTTCCACGATTTCAAGAAACAGGGCGTACCCGAGGCCGCGCTCGACCGCTGGCTGGCCGCCGCCGGCTGGGAAACCGTGATCAACCGCAAGGGCACCACCTGGCGCCAGCTCGACGAGGCCACGCGCACCGGCGTGAAAGACGCCGCCAGCGCCCGCGCCGTGGCGCTGGCGAACCCGAGCGTGATCAAGCGCCCGGTCGTGCAGTGGGCCGACGGTGCCATCACCGTGGGCTTCGACGCCACCGCCTGGCAGCAGCGCCTCTGAACCGGCGCGGCGCGCCCCGGCCCGCGGCCTAAAATCGCGGTTTCGCCTTTCGTCTTCGCTTTACCTCCCCTTCAACACCATGAGCACCACCCAATTCGACGGCGTGACCGTCAACACCCAGGCCAATGTGTACTTCGACGGCAAGTGCGTCAGCCACGGCATCACCCTGGCCGACGGCACGAAGAAGTCGGTCGGCGTGGTGCTGCCCGCCACCCTGACCTTCAACACCGGCGCGCCCGAGATCATGGAATGCGTGGCCGGCGGCTGCGAGTACCTGCTGTCGGGCACCACGGAGTGGAAGAAGTCCGGCCCGGGTGACCAGTTCAGCGTGCCGGGCAACAGCAGCTTCCAGATCCGCGTGACCGAGCCCTACCACTACATCTGCCATTTCGGCTGATCGACCCTCGCCGCCGAAAGACCGCCATGGCCACCATTCTTCAGAACCTTCCCACCCAACAGAAAGTCGGCATCGCCTTCTCCGGCGGCCTGGACACCTCCGCCGCGCTGCTGTGGATGAAGCAGAAGGGCGCGATCCCCTACGCCTACACCGCCAACCTGGGCCAGCCCGACGAGCCGGACTACGACGAGATCCCGCGCAAGGCCCTGGCCTACGGTGCAGAGAAGGCGCGCCTGATCGACTGCCGCACGCAGCTGGCGCACGAAGGCATTGCCGCGCTGCAGTGCGGCGCCTTCCACATCAGCACGGCCGGGGTGACCTACTTCAACACCACGCCGCTGGGCCGCGCGGTCACGGGCACCATGCTGGTGGCGGCGATGAAGGAGGACGATGTCCACATCTGGGGCGACGGCTCGACCTTCAAGGGCAACGACATCGAGCGTTTCTACCGCTACGGCCTGCTGACCAACCCGAGCCTGAAGATCTACAAGCCCTGGCTGGACCAGCTGTTCATCGATGAGCTGGGCGGCCGTGCCGAAATGAGCGCGTTCATGACGGCCAACGGCTTCGGCTACAAGATGAGCGCCGAGAAGGCCTACAGCACCGACAGCAACATGCTGGGCGCGACGCACGAGGCGAAGGACCTGGAGCACCTCAACAGCGGCATCCGCATCGTCAACCCGATCATGGGCGTGCCGTTCTGGCGCGACGACTGCGCGGTGAAGGCGGAAGAGGTGACGGTGCGCTTTGAAGAGGGCCAGCCGGTGGCGCTGAATGGCGAGACCTTCGCGAGCCCGGTGGACCTGATTTTGAAGGCCAACGAAATCGGCGGGCGCCATGGTCTGGGCATGAGCGACCAGATCGAGAACCGCATCATCGAGGCCAAGAGCCGCGGCATCTATGAGGCCCCGGGCCTGGCGCTGCTGTTCATTGCGTACGAGCGTCTGGTGACGGGCATTCACAACGAGGACACGATCGAGCAGTACCGCATCAACGGTCTGCGCCTGGGCCGTCTGCTGTACCAGGGTCGCTGGTTCGACCCGCAGGCGATCATGCTGCGCGAGACGGCGCAGCGCTGGGTGGCGCGTGCGATCACCGGCGAGGTGACGGTGGAGCTGCGCCGTGGCAACGACTATTCGATCCTGAACACGGACAGCCCCAACCTGACCTACGCGCCCGAGCGTCTGTCGATGGAGAAGGTGGAGGACGCGCCGTTCTCGCCGCTGGACCGCATCGGCCAGCTGACCATGCGCAATCTGGACATCACCGACACGCGCGCCAAGCTGGGCATCTATGCCAAGAGCGGCCTGCTGTCTCTGGGTGAGGGTTCCCAGATGCTGAAGCTCGAAGGCGAGTAACGTCTTTCTTTCAGTGACCTCACGGGATCGGGGCGCCGCGGCGCTCTGCTCCGCGGGTGTCCCCCGACCCGGCTTCGCCGGGTCTCCTCCTTTACCCCGCTGCGCAGAGCGCCACGTCACCCCGATCCTGAGAGACGCTGGCGCTCACCCAGAAGCGCAGGCGAGAAACCTCAGACCACCACAGGCTCAGGCTCCAGCAAGATCCCGAACCGCTCATACACACTGGTCTGGATGGCCTTCGCCAGGGTCATCACCTCGCCCCCTGTAGCCCCACCCCGGTTCACCAGCACCAGCGCCTGCTTCTCGTAGAC
>NZ_JBWKZH010000098.1:0-15621 GCF_059424305.1 Hydrogenophaga sp. GW456-12-10-14-TSB4
TCCCACGCCCCCGCGAGACGCTGCCGGACGCCCTGCGCGCCCTCGCCCTGATCGCCGTGCTGGTGGTCAATGCCGTCGGCTATGCGGCTGCGCCCTGGGGGCCGGCCCTGGGCTTTCGCACCCCGCCCGACAGCGCCTGGGCCTCAATGACACAGGGCTTCGTGGCCGCCGCGCTGCAAGGCAAGGGCTACACCACGCTGGCCTTCGTCTTCGGCATGGCGCTCTGGCTCGCCGCCCGCAACCGCCCTCGGCCCGACGCCCTGCAGCGCGGCAAGCTGCGCCAGCGCCGCCTGCTGGCGCTGGGCGTGTTCCACGGCGCGTTCCTCTATTTCGGCGACATCCTCACGCTCTATGCGCTGGTGGGCCGGCAGTTGCTGAGCCGCCTGCACATGCCCTGGGGTGCGTTGCGCCGCCACCTCTGGCGGGCGCTGGCCTGGGCGGTGCTGGCCAAGCTGGTGCTGCTGGCCTTCACCCTGATGGCGGCCGAGAGCCCGGCCAGACCGGACACGCCCTCGCTCTCGAGCGCCCAGGGCGCCTGGGCCTTCCTCCGGCTCAACGCCGGTTTCTATGCGGCGATCCAGATCGTGGCCCTGATCGTCGGCGGGCCCGTGATGTACCTGTGCATGGTGGCCGGTGTGGCTGCGGCACGCCTGCGCCTGCTGACCCACCGCCGCTGGCGGCCGCTGTGGCGGCGCGGGCTGTGGCTGGCGGGCCCGCCCTTGCTCGCGCTGAGCATCGCCTCTGGCTGGGCCTGGGCGGTCCATGACCCCGCCACGGACATCGACCTCTGGACCGAGGCGCTGGGCGACCTGATCTCGCTGCCCATGGCGGCCTGCTACCTCGCGGCCCTGGTCCTGGCGTCCGACGGTGGCCGGGCGCGCTGGTGCGCGTGGCTCGCCCCGCTCGGGCAGCGCACCCTCACGCTCTATGTGGGTCACAGCGCCCTGTGCCTCGTGCTGCTGTCGGGCGCGGGGTGGGCACTGGCACCCACGACGCTGCAGACCGTCCTGGGCTGCCTCGGCCTGTGGCTGCTGGCCCTGGTAGCAGCCCTCCTCAGCGGCCGCCGGCGGTGGCCGCTGGAAGCGTGGATGGGCCGTCGCTGACAGGCGAAAAAAAGCCCGGCGCTGCCGGGCTTTTTCTTCAGATACCCGAAGGCGTCACAGGCCGATCACGCCGCCGTCGGTGCGGGTGATGACGATGGTCGCCGAGCGCGGGCGACCCAGCGGGCCGTAAGCGGCGCTGGGCGAGTTGCCCGGCCACTGGCTCTGGAAAGCGAACGGGCCGGCACCCAGCGCGGGCGTGTTCTCGCCCGGGTGCTGGATGTTCACGAAGATCGCGCGGCCGTCGGCCGACTCGGTGATGCCCGTGACTTCCGCGCCCTTGGGCGAAACCATGAAGCGGCGCAGCTTGGCCTCCCCCAGCGCGGCGCCGATGAAGGTGTTCTGCGTGCCCGAGACGCCGCCCAGGCTGTTGTTCACCGTGATCTCGCCGCCGTCGCCCACCGCGCCCGGAATGGCGGCCAGCAGCATGCAGTTGCTCTGGTCGGTATAAGCACCGTCGTCGGTCTGGATCCAGCAGATGCCGGTGGCCTTGCTGAACCACAGCCCGTCAGGCGACGAGAAGTCGTTCTTCGCGGTCAGGCCCGAGAGGTTGATGTCCGCGCCGGCGTCGGATTCCGCACCGAACAGGAAGATGTCCCAGCGGAAGGTGGTGGCCGTGGACACGCCGGCGGTTTCCTTGAAGCGCACGATGTGGCCATTGGGGTTGCCGGTCTGCGCACGGCCGTCGTTGTCGGCGTACGAGCGCGGGTTCGGGCCGTTGGTGCCGGCCACCGGGCGGCTGGCCGCGTTGCTGTTGGTCATGGTGAAGTAGATCTCGCCATTGGCCGGGTTCACCGCGCCCCACTCCGGGCGATCCATCTTGGTCGCGCCCACGGCATCGGCGGCGTGGCGTGCGTTGATCAGCACGTCGGCCTGGTTGGCGAAGACGTAGGTGGCATAGCCGCTGATGAGCGGGTTGGCGATGTTGAGCTCGATCCACTCACCGCTGCCGGTGTCGCTGAACTTCGCGACGTACAGCTTGCCTTCGTTGAGGTAGCGGTCACCGGCGGTCAGGCCAGCGCCCACGTCGGACGCGCGCCACACGGCAGCGGAGACGAACTTGTAGATGTACTCGTTGCGCGAATCGCAGCCCATGTAGAAGGCCAGCGGCTGGCCGACCACCGGGAGGCCGCAGACCGCGGCCTCGTGCGCGAAACGGCCCAGGGCCACGCGCTTGGTGGAGGTGCCGCTGGTCAGCGGGTCGATCTCGACGATGTAGCCGAAGGTGTTGGGTTCGTTGCGGAAGTCCTGCGCGGCGGTGGCGCCGGGCGCCGACACGTCCCAGCGGCCGAAACGGTTGTCGGTGGCGGCCGTGGCGGTGTTGGACCAGCCTTGCGAACCGGCGGTGGCGCCTGCGTTGGGCGCGCGCATCACGCCGTAGCGCTGGCGCGAGGTCTTGGTCTTGGCGTCCACGTCCACCGAGCCGCCGGGCATGAAGAAGTAGGCCGCCCAGTTTTCTTCACAGGCCAGGTAGGTGCCCCAGGGCGTCTTGCCGTGGCCGCAGTTGTTGAGCGTGCCGCGCGAGGTGGCGCCGCTGGTGTCGTAGGCCGTCACCATGAAGCTGCGGATATCGGCGAGGTGCGCGGTCGGGCCGTCGATGCGCATCAGCGACTGGCCGGTGACGCGGCGGTTGTAAAGCGAATCCAGCTTGTATTCCCACTGGCCCGCGCCGTTCTTGCCCAGTTCCACCACCGACACGCCGTGGTGGTTGATTTCCTTGAGCACTTCGAGCTCGGGGCGCACGCCCAGGTCCCAGCTGTCGAACTGGCTGAACTTCTTGCCAGCCACGCCGCCGGAGGTCTGGCCATTGGGGTGGAAGAAGTGCGCATCGGCCGAGCTCTCGTGGTTCATCACGAGCAGCGCGCGCGCCGTCTCGGTGGCCGAGTAGTTGCCGCTGCCGTTGACGTAGAACAGGTCCATGCCGTCGTGGTGGTCGCCCACGCGCATGGTCCACTCGTCCGCCTCGGTGCCTAGGTTGCTGTACGCCGGGATGCTGGAAACCAGGCGGTCACCGGTGGCGTGCACCACCTTGTAGGTGTAGCCGGCGGGCAGGATCACGTCGTCGAGCAGGCTCTTGTCAATGGCCGCGAAGCCCAGGCCCTTCGCGCCCGGCGTGACGGGGCCGGGCACCGGTGCAGGCGCATCGCTGCCGCCACCGCAAGCGGCCAGGAACGGAATGGACGAGAGAGCGGCCAGACCCACACCACCGCGGATCAGGTTGCGGCGGGACAGCGTGGCGCGCTCGAGCACCTGCTGGAAATGTTCGTTCGGGGAATCGTTGAGGTTTTCTTCGGGATCGTGGTGAGACATGGTCGCTCCGGGGTTACAAAAAAAAGCATCCGCAGTGTCTGTGTCCCGCATGACCCTTCCGTGACGGTCACAATGACCCAGCAACGCGCTTCGGCATGCGCGTTGTCATCAAGCCTTCACATCGCGGGCAAGGTGTGGCCGCGCGCAGCGACGGCCGGCGCCGCTGGCGTGCCCAGGGTCTGAAGGAACAGCGCCTCCACCTGCAGCGCGATCTGCTGCCAGTCGAGCTGCGCCACCTGAGCGCAAGCCAGCGTGCGGGCCTGCACGAGGCCGTCAGGCTCGCGCGCCAGGCGGGCGGCCAGGGCCGGGTAGGCCTCGTCGTCGCCCGGCGGCACCAGCCAGCCGTTGCCCTCGTGGCGCACCCAGTCGGCAGCCGCCGCGGTGTCGAAGGCCAGCACCGGCAAGCCGCTGGCCAGAGCCTCGATGGTCACGTTGCCGAAGGTCTCGGTGAGGCTGGGGAACAGGAACAGGTCGGCCGAGGCGTAGTACGCGGCCAGCTCCTGGTGCCGCTGCATGCCGGCGAACACCGCCTGAGGGCAACGCTGGCGCAGGCTCTCGCGCAAGGGCCCGTCGCCCACGAAGACCAGCTTCACATCGGGATGGGCCGCGCGCATGGCCTCGAAGGCGCGCAGCGCCATGTCGAGGTTCTTCTCGGCGGCCAGGCGGCCCACCACCAGCAGCACCAGGCTGCCCGCCGTGGCGCCCCACGCTGCGCGCAAGGCGTCGCTGCGGCGGTCGGGCCGGAACAGCTGCGTGTCCACGCCGCGCGCCACCACCTGCACGTGGTTGAAGCCGCCCGCCATGAGCTCGGCGCGCAGCGCCTGGGTCGGCACCATGGTGAGCCGCGTGAGGTTGTGGAACTTGCGCAGGTAAGCCACGATGGGTTTGCGCAGCCAGCCCACGCCGTAGTGCTGGCTGTAGGCATGGAAGTTGGTGCGGAAGTCCGAAGTGACCGGCAGGCGCAGGCGGCGCGCGGCCTGCAGCGCCGACCAGCCCAGCGGCCCTTCGGTGGCGATGTGCACCAGGTCGGGCCGCTTGAGCGTCCAGGCCTGGATCAGCGCGCGCTTGCCCGGCAGGCCGAGCTTGAGCTCGGGGTAGCGCGGGATCGGCATGCCGCGCATCAGCACCTCCTCGAAACCGGTGTGGCGCAGCGCCTCGTCCGCCCGCGTCTGGCGCGGCCGGATCAGCTGCACCTGGTGGTTGCGCGCGCACAGGCCCTGCACCAGCTTGGAGAGCGTGAGCGACACCCCGTTGATCTCGGGCGGCCAGGTCTCGGTCACCACCGACAGCCGCATCGACGGGCTGCCGGCCGGGTATTCCTCCACCAGGATCTGATCTGAGTGCACTTCGGTCATGCGGCGATCTTCCCGAGGCAATGCAACAGTCTGATGACAGCGCGCGGCTGTCACCGGGTTTTCACACGCCCGACCCAACATGACAGGCGTTTGACGCCACCCCTAGCAACCCACTGGAGCCACCGTGAACGATTTTTTCAAGACCCTTGAAGTCCAGCGCTGGGACGACCACCGCTACTACCACCACAGCCGCATCAACCAGACGTTGCACTTCATCAGCGCCATGAGCTTCGTGGTGGCCTATGCCCTGCTGTGGACCGACCCCGTGCTCTCCGCCCTGATCGCCTGGCTGATCGCCATGACGAGCCGCCAGGCCGGTCACTTCTTCTTCGAGCCCAAGGGCTACGACCACGTGAACCAGGCCACGCACGAACACAAGGAAGAGATCAAGGTCGGCTACAACCTGCGCCGCAAGGTGGTGCTGATGGCTCTGTGGGCCGGCACGCCGCTGCTGGTGTGGGCCGCGCCCGGCGTGTTCGGCCTGTTCGAGCCGCACACCGACGGTGTGTCGTTCATCCGCCAGGTGGGCGCGCTGTGGCTCGCGCTCGGCGTGGGCGGCCTGCTGTTCCGCACCATTCACCTGTTCTTCATCGCCGACGTGAAGACCGGGCTGGTCTGGATGACCAAGATCCTGACCGACCCGTTCCACGACATCAAGCTGTACCACAAGGCCCCGCTGTACCTGATGCGCGGCCAGCTGATCGACCCCGGCATCGCTCAGCGCAGCTGAGCCCTCAGCGCACCAGGTGCTGCCACATCTCGCGCAGCACCTGGCGCCGGATCGCCTTGTGCGTCAGTTCCGGCGAGCGCCACCACCAACCCTGGGTCTGCATGTCCCGCGCGGCGGCCACGAAGCGCCGCAGCACCTCCTCGAAGTCGCCGTCGTGCAGGTTCAAACCGAAGATCAGCCGCCCCGTGCCCACCCAGCTCAAGGCCAGCCCGTGCCAGCGCAGGAAGTACTGGAGCATCCAGTGGTAGCGGCCAGACTCGGTGTAGGTGAGCGTCCAGATGCTCTGCAGGTTCGCCGCGCGCACCGGGAAACCTTCGGCGGCCATGGTGTCGTTGAAGCGCTTCGCGCGCGCATCCCACTTCGCATCCTGGTCCTCGTACAGGGCCTGGATCTCCGGCGCCTGCAGGCGGCGCAGGAAGGCGTTCATGCCGCCCATCACATAGGGGTGCGCGTTGAAGGTGCCGCGCGCGAAGCACACGTCGGCCGGGCGCTCGGGCCGGAAGCGCTTCATCAGATCGGCCCGGCCGCAGACCACGCCCACGGGGTAACCCCCGGCCAGCGTCTTGCCGTAGGTGACGAGGTCGGCGCGCACACCGAAGTATTCCTGCGCGCCACCGGGCGCGAGGCGAAAGCCCAGGAACACCTCGTCGAAGATCAGCACGATGCCGCGCTCGGTGCAGACCTCGCGCAGTTGTTTCAGCCAAGCGGTGTAGGCCGCGCGGTCGTAGCCCGCGCTGCGGCTGCCGTCCACCAGGGTGGAGTCGCCGGGCGCGTTGCGGTTCGGGTGCAGGGCCTGCAGCGGGTTGACCAGCACGCAGGCGATGTCGCGCCGCGTGCGCAGCACCTGCAGGCTCTTCTCGTCAATGTCCTTCAGGGTGTAGGTCTCACGCGGCGGCATCGGGTTGCCGGGGCCGGGCTGCACGTCCTCCCACCAGCCGTGGTACGCGCCGCAGAAGCGCACCAGGTTCTTGCGCCGCGTGTGGTAGCGGGCCAGCCGCACGGCCTGCATCACCGCCTCGGTGCCCGACATGTGGAACGACACCTGGTCCTGGCCCGAGATCGCTCGCAGGCGTGCGATGTTGTCCGCCACGCAGGGGTGGTAGGCCCCCAGCACCGGGCCCAGCGACTCGCCGATGCGCGCACCCTCGGCCATGCAGGCCTTGTAGAAGTCCACGCCGAACACGTTCACGCCGTAGGAACCGGTGAGGTCGATGAAGCGGTTGCCGTCCAGGTCGGTCACGTGGCTGCCTTCGGCAGACTGCACGAAAGCGCCCACCTTGAGCCGCTCCCTCACGATCGGGCTGAACTGGAAGGGCACGCGGTAGCTGCCGGTGAATTGCAGGTCGGCCAGGCCTTCGCGCGCCTCGGCGCTCAAAGCCAGGCTCTTCTCGTAGCGCTGGGCGAAGCCCGCAGCGAGCGTGTCGAACGAGGCGCGGCGCAGCTTCGCGACGTCGCCCGGCGCGCCATCGCAATCAAAGAAATGCGCCTCGTCGTAGGCATAACCAGGCAGCCAGGTCGCCAGGCGCTTGGCCATGCGCGAATGGCCCGCCAGCGAGCGGTGTTTGGCCCGCGAAAGCTGCAGGCGCTGCCGCAGGTACGGCAGGGCCAGCACCAGCGAACCCAGGGGCAAGGCGTAAGGAAGGTAGGACATGCGGCAAGCGCTCCCAAGCGGTTGATGTGTGTCGTTTGTAGGTCGACCACATGACGCACGTATGAATCTTTCAAGACAGCTGCAGCGCCTCGCGCTCAACGAAGACATCAACTTCCTGCTCACCAACCGCGTGCCGCGCGCGGCGCTCACGCGCTTCATGGGCTGGTTCAGCCGCATCCGCCACCCCTGGGTGCGCGACGCTTCCATGGCGGTGTGGCGCACCTTCACCGACATCGACCTGAGCGAGGCGAAGAAGAGCACCTTCGACAGCCTGCACGACTGCTTCGTGCGCGAACTCAAACCCGGCCTGCGGCCGGTCGACCCGCGCCCCGAGGTGCTGGCCAGCCCCAGCGACGCCATCGTCGGCGCCTGCGGGCGCATCGGCGACGACCCGGGCGCCCAGGTGTTCCAGGCCAAGGGCTTCCCGTACCCGCTCACCGACCTGCTGGGCCCCGATCCGCGCGCGCGCGCCATGATCGACACGCTGCGCGGCGGCAGCTATGTCACCTTGCGACTCACCTCCAGCATGTACCACCGCTTCCACGCACCGGCCGCGCTGGCGCTGGAGCACGTGACCTACCACAGCGGCGACACCTGGAACGTGAACCCCATCGCGCTCCAACGCATCGAGCGGCTGTTCTGCAAGAACGAGCGCGCCGCACTGCACGCGCGCCTGGCCGACGGCACGCCCTTGCTGCTGGTGCCAGTCGCCGCCATTCTGGTCGCCAGCATGCGGCTGCGCGCGGTGGACGTGGCGCTCAACGCGCAATACCGGGGGCCGCACGAGCTGCCCTGCAACGCGGGCTACGGCAAGGGCGACGAGATGGGCTGGTTCGAGCACGGCTCGACCATCCTGGTGTTCACGCCGCCGGGCTTCGTCCTGTGCGAGGGTGTGGACACGGGCCACCGCATCCGCATGGGCGAAGCCCTGCTGCGGCGCGTGGCAACCACCGGCTGATCAGGCCGGGGGCAGGATCTCCAGCACGGTCTCGGCCGGGCGGCACACGCGCGTGCCAAGCGGCGTGACCACGATGGGCCGGTTCAGCAGGATGGGGTGCTGCACCATGAAGTCGAGCAGTTGCTCGTCGCTCCACTTCGTGTCGGCCAGACCGAGCTCCTCGTAAGGCGCGGCCTTGGTGCGCACGATGGGGCGCACCGAGCCGCCCGTGGCCGCCGCGAGCTGCTTCAAGGCTTCGCGGCTGGGCGGCGTCTTGAGGTACTCGATGACCTGCGGCTCATGGCCGCGCTCGCGGATCAGGGCGAGCGTGTTGCGCGAAGTCCCGCAAGCGGGGTTGTGGTAGATCGTGATGGCAGTGGTGTTCATGGTTGTCACGGAATTTTCACACGGCTTGCACATGATGCGCCGGTACCCCACTCATCCTACGACCATGCCCCACGCTCACTTCAACGACGAAGACTCCAACACCAGCAGCAACCCCGCTTTCGACAGCGTGCTGAAAGCCCGCCTGAGCCGCCGCAGCCTGCTGCGCGGCGGCGTGGGCACAGCGGGCACGGCCGCCCTGGGCGGCGCGGCGGCCCTGAGTGGCTGCGCCACCGCAGGCCCTGCCTCGCCGGTCAATGCCCTGGGCTTCACCCCGGTAGCCAAGACCATGGCCGACCAGGTGACCGTGCCCCCGGGCTACACCGCACGCGTCATCTACGCGCTGGGCGACCCGCTCACCGCCGCCACGCCCGCGTTCAAAAACGACGGCACCGACGCCGAGTTCGGCCAGCGCGCCGGTGACCACCACGACGGCATCGAGTGGTTCGGCCTCGACGCGGCCGGCCAGCCCTCGGACAGCTTCGCTTCGCGCGGCCTGCTGGCCATGAACCACGAAGCCACCACCGATGAGAAGCTCAGCTCCTTCTTCATCCACGCCAACGGCGGCACGTCCACCCTGCCCCGCCCGGCGGCCGAGATCGACAAGGAACTCATGATCCACGGCCTGTCCGTGGTCGAGGTGCAGACCGACGGCAAGGCCTGGGCCACGAAGCAGGCCTCGACGTTCAACCGCCGCGTCACCACCATGACGGCCGTGGCCATCCACGGCCCGGCGCGCGGCAGCGAACACCTGGTGACCCGCTTCAGCGCCGACGGCACGCAGGCGCGCGGCACGCTCAACAACTGCGGCACCGGCCGCACGCCCTGGGGCACCTACATCTCGGGCGAAGAGAACTGGTTCGGCTACTTCTTCCGCGACGCCAAGGACGACGACGCGCGCAAGAAGGACAAGCAGGTGCAGGCCCTCAACCGCTACGGCCGCAAGGCTGGCGCGGCCAGCCGCCACGGCTGGGAAAGCGGCGGCGCCAGCGACACCTACACGCGCTGGAACAACGGCGCCGTGGGCGCCAGCGCCAAGGACGACTTCCGCAACGAGATGAACACCTTCGGCTACATCGTCGAACTCGACCCCTACAACCCGACGAGCGTGCTGCGCAAGCGCACCGCGCTGGGCCGCCTGGGTCACGAGAACGCGACCTTCGCGCGCGTGAGCGCCGGCCAGCCGGTGGTGGCCTACATGGGCGACGACTCGCGCGGCGAGTACATCTACAAGTTCGTCTCGGCCGCCAAGTGGGACCCGGCCGACGCCAAGCCGGCCAACCGCCTGGCCGCGGGCGACAAGTACCTCGACAAGGGCACGCTGTTCGTGGCCCGCTTCAAGGACGACGGCAGCGGCGAATGGCTGGAACTGTCCATGGACAACCCGGTGATCGCCGGCAGCTCCTACTTCGAGTTCAAGAACGAAGCCGACGTGGCCATCTTCACCCGCCTGGCGGCCGACGCCGTGGGCGCGACCAAGATGGACCGCCCCGAGTGGGCCGGCGTGAACCCCAAGAACGGCGAGGTCTACATCACCCTCACCAACAACAGCAACCGCACCCCGGCCACGGCCGATGCCGCGAACCCGCGCGCCTACACCGACCTGAAAGCCGGCAAGGAACAGAAGGGCAACGTGAACGGCCACATCGTGCGCCTGGCCGAGAAGGCCCCGGCGGACGCGGCCTTCCAGTGGGACATCTACCTCTTCGCCGCCGAGGCGGATGCCGACAAGTCGACCATCAACCTCTCCAACCTGAGCGACGAGAACGACCTCTCTTCGCCCGACGGCCTGGTGTTCAGCAAGGCCACCGGCGTGTGCTGGATCCAGACCGACGACGGCGCCTACACCGACAAGACCAACTGCATGCTGCTCGCCGCCCTGCCCGGCCAGCGGGGCGACGGCACGCGCAAGACGCTGACCCATGGCGACCGGCAAGTGACCACGCACGTGGGCAAGGCACAGACCCCGGCCACGCTCAAACGTTTCCTGGTCGGTCCGAAAGGCGCGGAGATCACCGGCATCACCGAAACGCCCGACGGCCGCGCGATCTTCGTGAACATCCAGCACGCGGGCGAGAACACCAAGATGGCCGACGTGAACGACCCCACGAAGTTTGAGAGCCAGTGGCCTTCGAGCGCGGGCTACGGCGCGGGCAAGCGCCCTCGCTCCGCCACCATCGTCATCACGAAGAACGACGGCGGCGTGGTCGGCACCTGAACGGAGACGTTCAGATCGGCGTGAGCTTGGCCACGCTCAAGGCCAGCCACTTCGTGCCGTGGCGCGTGAAGTTCACCTGGGCGCGTGCGTCGTCGCCCGCGCCCTCCACCGCCAGCACCTTGCCCTCGCCGAACTTGTTATGGAACACGGCCAGGCCAGCGCGGATCTCGGTGCCGCGGTCGGGTTCGGGCGCGGTCTGACCCAGGCCCTTGGGGTCGCCGCGCTCCTTGAAGCCCGGTGACCACGAGGGCTGCAGCGCGGCAGGCGCGCCGCCGAAGCCGCGCCGCCCGTTCTGCCACTGCCCACCACCGCCGCCCATGGGCGCGGACCACGCCGGCTGCGGCGGCGTGAGCCACTTGAGGCATTCCTCGGGCAGCTCGTCGAAGAAGCGGCTTTTCATGTTGTAGCGCGTCTGGCCGTGCAGCATGCGCGTCTGCGAATGGCTGAGGTACAGGCGCTTGCGCGCGCGCGTGATCGCCACGTACATCAGGCGGCGCTCTTCCTCCAGGCCGTCGCGGTCGCTCATGGAGTTCTCGTGCGGGAACAGGCCCTCTTCCATGCCAGTGATGAACACGCAGTCGAACTCCAGGCCCTTGGCCGCGTGCACCGTCATGAGCTGCACCGCGTCCTGCCCGGCCTGGGCCTGGTTGTCGCCGGACTCCAGCGCGGCGTGCGTGAGGAAGGCCGCCAGGGGGCTGAGCGTCTCGCCGGTCTCGGCATCCGGCGCCAGGGGTTCGTCCACCACCGGCAGGTTCGGGTCCAGCCCCTGGCTCACCGGGCTTTGCGTGAGGGGCTTGCCCAGCTCGTCCACCGGCAGGGCCACGGCATCGCGGCCGAAGCCTTCGATGCTCACGAAGCTCTCGGCCGCGTTCACCAGTTCCTCCAGGTTTTCCACCCGGTCCTGCCCTTCGCGCTCGCCCCGGTAGTGCTCGATCAGGCCGCTGTGGGCCAGCACCAGCTCGATGATCTCGCGCAGCGTGCGGCCTTCGGTCTGCTCGCGCATCACATCGATCTTGGCCGCGAAGTTGCCCACGGCGACACCGGCGCGGCCCGTGACGGCGCTCACCGCATCGTGCAGCGAACAGCCCGAGGTGCGGGCCACGTCCTGCAGCTGTTCGATGCTGCGCGCGCCGATGCCGCGCGGCGGGAAGTTCACCACGCGCAGGAAGCTGGTGTCGTCGTGCGCGTTCTCCAGCAGCCGCAGGTAGGCCAGCGCATGCTTGATTTCCGCGCGCTCGAAGAAGCGCAGGCCGCCGTACACGCGGTACGGCAACGCGGCGTTGAACAGGGCGGTCTCCACCACCCGGCTCTGGGCGTTGCTGCGGTAGAGCACGGCCATCTCGCTGCGCGGGATGCCCTCGCGCGCGAGCTGCTTCATCTCGTCCACCATCCACTGCGCCTCGGCGAAGTCGCTGGTGGCCTCGAACACGCGCACCGGCTCGCCCGCGCCCGCGTCGGTGCGCAGGTTCTTGCCCAGGCGGTGGGTGTTGTGGCTGATCAGCTGGTTGGCGGAATCCAGGATGTTGCTCACGCTGCGGTAGTTCTGCTCCAGCTTGATCTGGTGGCGCACACCGAACTCGCGCACGAAGTCAGCCATGTTGCCCACGCGCGCGCCCCGGAAAGCGTAGATGCTCTGGTCGTCGTCGCCCACGGCAAAGACCGCGTTGCCCGAGGGCGTGAGGCCTTCGAGCGGCGGCGCGCTGAACATCTTGATCCAGGCGTACTGCAGGCGGTTGGTGTCCTGGAACTCGTCGATCAGGATGTGGCGGAAGCGCCGCTGGTAGTGCTCGCGCACCGGGTCGTTGTCGCGCAGCACCTCGTAGCTGCGCAGCATGAGCTCGCCGAAGTCCACCACGCCTTCGCGCTGGCACTGTTCCTCGTAGAGCGCGTACAGCTCCAGCTTCTTGCGGGTTTCCTCGTCGCGCGCGGGCACGTCGTGCGGGCGCTGGCCGTCTTCCTTGCAGCCGCTGATGAAGTACTGGATCTGCTTGGGCGGGTAGCGCTCGTCGTCCACATTGAACTGCTTGCACAGCCGCTTGATGGCCGAGAGCTGGTCCTGCGTGTCCAGGATCTGGAAGGTGGCTGGCAGGTTGGCCAGCTTGTGGTGGGCGCGCAGGAAGCGGTTGCACAGGCCGTGGAAGGTGCCGATCCACATGCCGCGCACGTTGATGGGCAGCATGGCCGAGAGGCGCGTCATCATTTCCTTGGCGGCCTTGTTGGTGAAGGTCACGGCCAGGATGCCCCCGGGCGAGACCTGGCCGCTCTGCAGCAGCCAGGCGATGCGGGTGGTGAGCACCCGCGTCTTGCCCGAGCCCGCCCCGGCCAGGATGAGCGCGTGCTCGGCCGGCAGCAGCACGGCGGCCGACTGCTCGGCATTGAGGCCCGCGAGCAGCGGGGAGGCGGAGGGGGCAACGGGGTCTTCAAACAGCATGGGTCGATTGTAGGAAGCGGCCCGCCCTCCGGCGGCCCATATCGGCATTCATATACACCTCATAACAAAAGGGCTTCACCGGCGAGGCGACCCCGGTTGTGCGGGGCGTCTACAATCGGGCACCGGGCCCAAGCTTCTTGCGCCCGGTTTTTTTTGGCCCTTTGCCAGAGAAACCGGCCAGACCAAGCGCTCACCTGTTCAACAACAGCTTTCTGGAGCTTGGTTTCAAATGGAAATCTTCGACTACGACAACGTCCTGCTTTTGCCGCGCAAGTGCCGCGTGGAGAGCCGTTCGGAATGCGACGCCGGCGTGGAGCTGGGTGGGCGCAAGTTCCGCCTGCCGGTGGTGCCGGCCAACATGAAGACGGTGGTGGACGTGCCGATCTGCACCTGGTTGGCGAAGAACGGCTATTTCTACGTGATGCACCGTTTCGACCTGGACAACGTGCAGTTCGTGCGCGACATGCGCGCCGAGGGCGTGTTCGCCTCGATTTCGCTGGGTGTAAAGGCGCCCGACTACGCGACGGTGGACCGGCTGGTGGCCGAGGGCCTGGTGCCGGAGTACATCACGATCGACATCGCGCACGGCCATGCCGACAGCGTGAAGAACATGATCCGTTATCTGAAGGAGAAGCTGCCAGCGTCCTTCGTGATCGCGGGCAACGTGGCTACGCCGGAGGCGGTGATCGATCTGGAGAACTGGGGTGCGGACGCGACCAAGGTGGGCGTGGGCCCGGGCAAGGTGTGCATCACCAAGCTGAAGACGGGTTTCGGCACGGGCGGCTGGCAGTTGTCGGCGCTGAAGTGGTGCGCGCGCGTGGCAACCAAGCCCATCATTGCCGACGGCGGCATCCGCAGCCATGGCGACATCGCCAAGAGCATCCGTTTCGGCGCCTCGATGGTGATGATCGGCTCGCTGTTCGCGGGCCATGAGGAATCGCCGGGCCTGACGGTGGAAGAGGACGGGGTGCGCTACAAGGAGTACTACGGCTCGGCCAGCGATTTCAACAAGGGCGAGTACAAGCACGTGGAAGGCAAGCGCATCCTGGAGCCAATCAAAGGCTCGCTGGCGGACACGCTGGTGGAGATGGAGCAGGACGTGCAAAGCTCGATCAGCTATGCCGGTGGCACCAAGCTGATGGATGTCCGCAAGGTCAACTATGTGATCCTGGGTGGGGACAACGCGGGTGAGCACCTCTTGATGTGATCTCTTTCGGGGCGTTTCTCGCTACGACCTCGCGGGCTCAGGAGTGCTGGGCGCTCTGCTCCGCGGGTGTCCCCCGGCGGCTGGTGCCGCCTCCTCCTTTACCCCGCTGCGCAGAACGCCCAGCACTCCTGAGCTGAAGCAGCACTGGTGCGCCCACGGACCGAGTACCACGAGGTCCTCGGCGAGCGGGGTGGCCGGCGCAGCGAAGTAAAGGGGGAGAACCGGCGAAGCCGGTTCGGAGGACATGAGCGGAGCCGGCCACCCCGTTCTCCGAGGACCGCTGCAGCCGGAGAAAAATCAAACAGAAAGAAGCGACCGCACCGCCTGATGCAACCGCTGCCGAGGGTCGGCCAGTGCATCCACGATGCTGAAGTGATTGAGACCGGGAAGCTCCTCACAAACAGGCACCACCCGCTCACCCCACGCGGACTGGATCAACCGGTTGTGGCGCAGGAACTCGCCGCTCTCCAGCGCCCCCACCATGGCCGTCAATTCACCCCGCCCCTCGCGCACCAACGGCGCAGGCAGGCGCGCCGGACTGGCCTTGGCCACCTGCTCCGCCGACAAGCGCAAAGACGCCTGCACCGACGGCGTGTGCATCACCGGCTCCAGGTCGTACAGACCCGACATGCCCAGCGCGTTCTTCACCAAGGCCAGCGGCAAATCGTCCCCCACCAGCGACCAGTCGCACGCCAGCATCATCGCCGCCAGATGGCCGCCCGCCGAATGCCCCACCACCGTGATCCGGTGCGGGTCCCCGCCATGCGCCCCGATGTGGCGGTACACCCAGGCCAGCGCACGGACCATCTGCAGGGTGATCTCGGGAATCGTCACCGCCGGGCACAGCGCGTAGTTCGGCACCACCACACAGGCCCCGCGCTGCACGAACGGTGGTGCGATGAAAGAGTGATCCGCCTTGTCCAGGCTGCGCCACCAGCCCCCGTGAATGAACACCAGCACCGGCGCCGGCGGCTTGCCCGCCTGGCGCGGTGCGGGGAAGATGTCCAGCGTCTCGCCCGCCGCGTGGCCGTAGCTCACGTCGATCAAGGCGCGCCCCCCTTGCCGTGCCGCCGCCGAGTCGCGCGCCCAGCGCTCGAAATGCACCGGGTGTTCGGGCACCCGGGCCCGGTTGTTGTACTCGCGCTCGAGCCAGTCGGCGTCGTAGGAGGCTGTGGTCTTCATCGCGCGCATTGTGTCATGGGGTTTTGCGGCATGCTGTGACCCATTGCCATGCCGGGCACGTATCCTGCCCACATCCCCCAACACAGACTTCACCGTGAACACCGACGCCCCCACCC
>NZ_JBWKZH010000099.1:0-15528 GCF_059424305.1 Hydrogenophaga sp. GW456-12-10-14-TSB4
CGCCCACCCACCCCGGTGCGCGCGGCTTCATCGACGAGCACCTGGCCACCCTGGGCCTGGCGCGCACCATCACCGCCCGCTGCCCGCATTTCGGGCTGATCCCGGCCATGGTGGCGGGCAGCCTGCTGGTGCTCACCACCGGGCGCCAGTACTGCGACCGTTTCACCGGCGTGCTGCCGGTGAAGGTGCTGCCCAGCCCGGTGGAGTTCCCGCGAATGATGTACTACCAACTCTGGCACGAACGCACCCACGCCTCCAAGGCGGGGCGCTGGCTGCGCGAGCAGGTCAAGAGCGTGGCCGCTTCCCTGAAGCGGCCCGATGCCGAGGGCTGAGCCCGACAGACAACGAAGGAGACCCATGACCACGACACGATTGCAACTCAGCGGCATCACCAAGCGATATCCGGGCGTGGTGGCCAACAGCGGCGTTTCGCTCACCGTGCAGCCCGGCGAGGTGCACGCCGTGCTGGGCGAGAACGGCGCCGGCAAGTCCACCCTGATGAAGATCATCTACGGCTCGGTCAAGCCCGACGAGGGCTCGGTGATGTTCAACGGCAAGCCGGTGCACATCCGCAACCCGCAGGAGGCGCGCGCCCTGGGCATCAGCATGGTGTTCCAGCACTTCAGCCTGTTCGACACGCTCACCGTGGCCGAAAACGTCTGGCTCGGGCTGGACAAGTCGCTCTCGCTGCCCGAGGTGAGCGCGAGCATCACCGCCAAGGCCACCGAGTACGGGCTGGACATCGACCCCTCGCGCCCAGTGCACACGCTCTCGGTGGGCGAGATGCAGCGGGTGGAGATCATCCGCGCGCTGCTGACCAACCCGCAGCTGCTGATCCTGGACGAACCCACCTCGGTGCTGACCCCGCAGGCGGTGGAAAAGCTCTTCGTGGTGCTGCGCAAGCTCGCGGCCGAGGGCTGCAGCATCCTCTACATCAGCCACAAGCTGCACGAGATCCGCGAGCTGTGCACCGCCTGCACGGTGCTGCGCGGCGGCCAGGTCACGGGCGTGTGCGACCCGCGCCAGGAAAGCAATGCTTCGCTCTCGCGCCTGATGATCGGCGCCGAACCGCCCGCGCTGGAGGTGCGCGAGCTGCACGCCGGTGCGGCGGTGCTGGAGGTGAAGGACCTCACGCTGCAGAGCGACGACCCGTTCGGCACCCACCTGAGCGGCATCGCGCTCACGGTGCGCGCGGGCGAGGTGGTGGGCATCGCCGGCGTGTCGGGCAACGGCCAGAGCGAGCTGCTCTACGCGCTCTCGGGCGAGGACCGCCGCGCGCCGGCGGGCAGCATTCGCCTGGGCGGGCAGGACGTGTCACACGCCGGCCCGGGCCGGCGGCGCGCCCAGGGCCAGCATTTCGTGCCCGAGGAGCGCCTGGGCCGGGGGGCCGTGCCCACGCTCTCGCTGGCGCACAACCTGCTGCTTTCGCGCAAGGACGCGCTCGGCTCGGGCGGCTGGATCCGCGTGGGCGCGCTCAAGGCCCAGGCGGCCGACATCATCGCGCGCTACAAGGTCAAGGCCAACGGGCCGGACGCGGCGGCCAAGTCGCTCTCGGGCGGCAACCTGCAGAAGTTCATTGTCGGCCGCGAGATTGAGGCCAAACCCAAGCTGCTCATCGTGAGCCAGCCCACCTGGGGCGTGGACGTGGGCGCGGCCGCGCAGATCCGGGGCGAGATCCTGAAGCTGCGCGACGCGGGCTGCGCGGTGCTGGTGGTGAGCGAGGAGCTCGACGAGCTGTTCGAGATCAGCGACCGCCTGCACGTGATCGCCAAGGGGCGTCTGTCGCCCAGCCTGGACCGGGCCGAAGCCACCATCGAGCGCATCGGCGAATGGATGTCCGGTCTCTGGGACACCGCCGCCACCCACCACAAGAAAGAGGAGACCGCCCATGCTGCGGCTTGAAGTCCGTCCCCAACCCTCGGCGCGCTGGGGCTATGCCTCGCCGCTGCTGGCGCTGCTGATCACGGTGGTGATCGGCGTCATCCTGTTCGCCGTGCTGGGCAAGGACCCGGTGCGCGGCCTGCAGGTGTTCTTCTGGGAGCCGATCAAGAGCACCTACGCGCTGTCCGAGCTGATGGTCAAGGCCACGCCGCTGCTGATCATCGCGCTGGGGCTGGCGGTGTGTTTCCGCTCCAACGTGTGGAACATCGGCGCGGAGGGGCAGTACATCATCGGCGCGATCTTCGCGGCCGGCGTGGCGCTCACCGCCGACAAGACCACCGGCGCCTGGATCGTGCCCGCCGTGCTCGCCGCCGGTGTGCTGGGCGGCATGCTGTGGGCCGGCATCACCGCGCTGCTGCGCGACCGCTTCAACGCCAACGAGATCCTGGTCAGCCTGATGCTGGTCTATGTGGCGGTGCAGGTGCTCAACTTCCTGGTCTACGGGCCGTGGAAGGACCCGATGGGCTACAACTTCCCGCAGACCAAGACCTTCGAGTCGGTCACGCAGATTCCGCGCCTCATGAGTGGCTCGCGCGTGACCATCGGCCTGCTGATTGCGCTGGCCGGCGTGGCGGCGGTGTGGGTCTTCCTCTTCCGCACCTACTCGGGCTACGCCCAGCTGGTGGGCGGCCTGGCGCCGGCGGCGGCGCGTTACGCGGGCTTTTCCTCGCGCAAGGCGCTGTGGGTCGCGCTGCTGACCTCGGGCGGCGCGGCCGGCCTGGCCGGTGCGCTGGAGGTGGCGGGCCCGATCGGTCAGCTCACGCCCTATGTGCCGGCGGGCTACGGCTTCGCCGCCATCATCGTCGCCTTCGTGGGGCGCTTGCACCCGGTGGGCATCGTGTTCTCGGCCATCCTCATGAGCATGTTCTACATCGGCGGCGAGCTCGCGCAGTCGCGCCTGGGCCTGCCCAAGTCCATCACGGGGGTGTTCCAGGGCCTGCTGCTGTTCGCGCTGCTGGCCTGCGATACCTTGATTGCCTACCGCCTCGTCTGGAAGAAGTAAGCCATGGAATCCATCGCACTCCTGATCGCCGCCTCGCTCAACGCGGGCACCGTGCTGGCCATCGCCTCGCTGGGCCTGCTCATCAACGAAAAGGCCGGCATCGTCAACCTCGGCGCCGAGGGCATGATGCTGTGCGCCGCGCTGGCCGGCTTCGCCACCGTGATCCACACCGGCAGCACCACCCTGGGCTTTGTCGCCGGCATGGCTGCTGGGGCCTTGCTCGCGGCCATCTTCGGCGGTCTGGTGATCTGGCTCAACACCAACCAGTACGCCACGGGCCTGGCGCTCAGCCTGTTCGGTGCCGGCTTCTCGGCCTTCGCCGGCACCGGCTACGTGCAGGAGAAGCTGCCCGAGCAGACCCGCCACGCGATCCCGCTGCTGGGCGACATCCCGCTGATCGGCCCGGCGCTGTTCCGCCACCACCCGATGGTCTACATCTGCGTGGCGCTGGTCATCGGCCTGATCTGGTTCCTGTACCGCACGCGCGCCGGCCTGGTGCTGCGCAGCGTGGGCGAGAGCCCCGAGTCATCGCACGCGCTGGGCTACCCGGTGCGCCGCATCCGCCTGGTGGCGGTGATGGCCGGGGGCGCGCTCTGCGGCCTGGCCGGTGCCTACGTGTCCACCGTCTACACGCCGCTGTGGGTCGAGGGCATGATCGCCGGCAAGGGCTGGATCGCGCTGGCCCTCACCACCTTTGCCACCTGGCGGCCGGCCCGCGTGTTGCTCGGGGCCTACCTGTTCGGCGGCGTGACCATGCTGCAGTTCCACCTGCAGGGCATCGGCGTCAACGTGCCCAGCCAGTTCCTGACCATGATGCCCTACGTGGCCACCATCGTCGTGCTGGTGTTGATCTCGCGCAACCCGACGTGGATTCGCATCAACATGCCGTCCTCGATCGGAAAACCCTTTTACCCGGGCGCATAATCTTTTCCGTTTCCCGCATCACTTCCCGCTCAACCCTTTCCCAACAACAGAGGTTATCCATGACAGACCTGAGCAAACGTTCCCTGATGAAGGTTGCCGCGCTGACCGCGCTGACCAGCGCCGTCCTGATCGGCTGCGGCAAGAAGGAAGAGGCCGCCGCGCCCGCTGCACCCGCACCTGCGGCGGCCGAGGCACCGAAGGCCGCGCCGCTGAAGATCGCGTTTGCCTACGTCGGCCCGGTGGGCGACGGCGGCTGGACCTTTGCACACGACAACGGCCGCAAGGCGCTGGAGAAGGAATTCGGCGACAAGATCGTCACCAGCTTTGTCGAGAACGTGCCTGAAAGCGCCGACGCCGAGCGCGTGATCCGCGACCTGGCCGGCCAGGGCAACAAGCTGGTGTTCGGCACCACCTTCGGCTACATGGAGCCCATGCTCAAGATCGCGCCCGATTTCAAGGACGTGAAGTTCGAGCACGCCACCGGCTACAAGACCGCCGAGAACCTGCGCACCTACGACAGCCGCACCTACGAAGGCGCGTACATGGCCGGTGTGATCGCGGGCAGCATGACCAAGTCCAACACCCTGGGCGTGGTGGCTTCCATCCCAATCCCCGAGGTGATCCGCAACATCAACAGCTTCACGCTGGGCGCGCAATCGGTGAACCCCAAGGTCAAGACCAAGGTGGTCTGGGTCAACGGCTGGTTCGACCCACCGAAGGAAACCGAAGCCGCGACCTCGCTGATCAACGGCGGCGCCGACATCCTGTTCCAGAACACCGACTCGTCGGCCGTGCTGCAGACCGCCGAGAAGATGGGCAAGCGCGCCTTCGGCTGGGACTCCGACATGACCGCCTACGGTCCCAAGGCCCACCTGGGCTCGGCCGTGATCAACTGGGCGCCGTACTACATCAAGGCCACCAAGGACGTGCTGGAAGGCACCTGGTCCACCGGCGGCGTGTGGTGGGGCGTGAAGGAAGGCGCGATCGACATGGTCTCCGTCGCCGAAGACGTGCCGGCCGAAGTGAAAGCCAAGGTCGACACCGTGCGCGCCGGCCTGAAGGACGGCAGCTTCTCGATCTGGAAGGGCCCGATCCTGGGTTCCGACGGCAAGGAAGTGCTGGCCAAGGACACCGTCGCCGACGACAAGTTCCTCGGTGGCATCAAGTTCTACGTCAAGGGCGTTGAAGGCAAAGTGCCGAACTGATCCGCCTTCTGGCGTGTCCTGGAAAAGAAAGCCGCCTCCGGGCGGCTTTCTTGCTTGAGTGAGACCACGATGATCGAACGACAACTCTGGCACCCCGTGATCGCATCGAACCAGGTGCGCGACCAGCCCGTGGCGTGTTCGCTGCTCGGGCAGCCGCTGGTGCTCTGGCGCGAGCAGGCGCACGACGTCCACCGCGTGCATGCCTGGGCTGACCGCTGCCCGCACCGGGGCGCGAGGCTGTCGCTGGGCCGCGTGCTGATCGGCTTGCACGGCACCCGGCTGGAATGTCCGTACCACGGCTGGCAGTTCGGCGGCGAGGGCCGCTGCCAGCACGTGCCCGCCGCGCCCGACTTCGTGCCGCCGGCCAGCCACTGCGCCGCGGTGTTCGAGGCGCGCGAGCACCATGGCCTGGTGTGGGTGCGGCTGGAGACGCCGTCGCAAGTCCCGGCCCCGGCCCTGGCCGAGCCGCCGGTGTTCGCACCGGGCGACGACCCGGCCTGGCGCACCGTGGTGTGCGGCCCCTACGAACTCAACACCAGCGCACCGCGCCTGGTGGAAAACTTCCTGGACCTGAGCCATTTCGGCTTTGTGCACGAAGGCTGGCTGGGCGAGCGCGGCCACGCGCAGGTGCAGACCGGTGCGGTCGAAGAGGGCGAGGGGGCCTCTGGCCTGGTGGTGCGCGAGGCCCGGGCCTGGCAGCCGCGCGCCTATGCCGGCGCGGACGGGGGCGCCTGGATCGCCTACCGATACGACGTGCCGCACCCCTTTGCCGCCATCCTGCGCAAGGACGCCACCGAAGGCGACCCGGTGAGCAATGCCATTGCGCTCTTCATCCGGCCCGACGGCCACGAACTCTGCACCGCCTGGTTCGTGATGGCCACGCGCGGCGACACCTCGACCGACCAGGAACTGATCGCTTTCCAGGACGCGGTGTTCGCGCAGGACCGCCCGGTGG
Source organism: Hydrogenophaga sp. GW456-12-10-14-TSB4 (assembly GCF_059424305.1). Taxonomy (NCBI): domain Bacteria; kingdom Pseudomonadati; phylum Pseudomonadota; class Betaproteobacteria; order Burkholderiales; family Comamonadaceae; genus Hydrogenophaga; species Hydrogenophaga sp. GW456-12-10-14-TSB4. Next base: position 6,029 of record NZ_JBWKZH010000099.1, read on the forward strand.
TCGAGTCGCAGACACCGCGCGCCCTGCCGGTGGGCCGCACCCTGCCCGTGACCGAAGTGCACGGCCCGGCCGACCGCGTCTCCAGCGCCTACCGCCGCTACCTGAACCGCCTGGGCATTGCGCTGGGCACCTGCTGATCGAAGGACATGACCATGACCCCTGCCCAACTCGCTGCCGCCATCCCCAAGGCCGAGCTGCACATGCACATCGAAGGCTCGCTGGAGCCCGAACTGATCTTCGCGCTGGCCCAGCGCAACGGTCTGAGCCTGCCCTATGCCAGCGTGGAAGCGCTGCGCGAGGCCTATGCCTTCACCAACCTGCAGAGCTTTCTTGACATCTATTACGCGGGCGCCAGCGTGCTGCTGCACGAGGCCGACTTCCACGACATGGCCTGGGCCTACTTCCTGCGTGCCAAAGCCGACAACGTGGTGCACACCGAACTGTTTTTCGACCCGCAGACCCACACCGCGCGCGGTGTGCCCATGGCCACGGTGATCCAGGGCCTGGCCAGCGCCTGCGCGCGTGCGCAGGCCGAGCTGGGCGTGAGTGCGGCGCTCATCCTGTGCTTCCTGCGCCACCTGAGCGAGGAAGATGCGTTCCAGACGCTGGAAGCCGCCTTGCCCTACCGCCAGCACTTCATCGGCGTGGGCCTGGATTCGAGCGAGGTGGGCCACCCGCCGTCCAAGTTCTCGCGCGTCTTCGCGCGCTGCCGCGAGCTGGGTTTCCATGTGGTGGCGCACGCGGGCGAAGAGGGCCCGCCGGCCTACATCTGGGAAGCGCTGAACGACCTGAAGACCGAGCGCATCGACCACGGCGTGCGCTCGCTGGAGGACCCGGCCCTGGTCGCAGAGCTGGCGCGACACCGCATCCCGCTCACGGTGTGCCCGCTGTCCAACCTGAAACTCTGCGTGGTGGACGACCTGAAAGACCACCCGATGAAGCGCCTGCTCGACGCCGGCCTGTGCGCCACCGTCAACTCCGACGACCCCGCCTACTTCGGCGGCTACATGAACGCCAACTTCGTGCAGACCGTGCAGGCGCTGGACCTCACGCGCGAGCACGTCGTCACCCTGGCGCGCAACAGCTTCGAGGCCAGCTTCGTGAGCGCGGCGCGGCGCGCGGAACTCATGGCCTTGCTGGACGCCGCGGTCGCCAGTTGAACGGCGGCGTGCGGCGAATAGGGCTCCTATTTGCCGCATTTTTAGCGGTGAAATTAGGCCGTGCGGCGTTTGATCGGTCATAATGTCCGCATGAAAAGCGGAGAATATTGGTACGCACCGCGCTTTATCTGGCAGTCGAGCGATTGGCCGGCGCTGCACTACGACCTGTCCCAACTGGTGGGACCTCTGAGCGAGACCAGCCATGCCCAGGGCCAGCTGCTTGGGCGCATGGCCGATGTGGGGCTCCCTCTGCGCGAGCGCGCCAGTCTGTCGGCCGTGACCGATGACGTGATCAAGACCAGCGCCATCGAGGGTGAGCAGCTGGACGAAGATTCGGTGCGCTCGTCCGTGGCGCGGCGGCTGGGGGTGGACATTGGTGCGCTGGCACCCGCCGATCGCCATGTGGATGGGGTGGTCGGCATGGTCCTGGATGCCACCGAAAACAGCCAGCTCCCCCTGAGCGCAGAGCGCCTCTTCGGCTGGCATGCGGCGCTGTTTCCCACCGGTTTCGGTGCGCTTTCGCGCATTCGCGTCGGGGGCTGGCGCAACGATGCGGCGGGGCCCATGCAGGTCGTTTCCGGTCCGGTGCAGCGCCAGCGCATTCACTTCGAGGCCCCACCGGCACAGAGTCTGGACGAAGAGATGGCCCGGTTTTTCGCATGGGCCAACGCATCCACCGGTGAGCCGGCCGCCATCAAGGCCGGGTTGGCCCATCTCTGGTTTGTCACCTTGCATCCGTTCGATGACGGCAACGGGCGCATTGCGCGCGCGGTGGGCGACTTGTTTCTGGCTCGGGGCGACGGCAGTCCACAGCGCTTCTACAGCCTGTCAGCCCAGATCCAGCGAGAGCGCAAAGCCTATTACGACATCCTGGAGCGCACGCAGCGGGGCAGCCTCGATGTGACCGGCTGGCTCGCCTGGTTCATCACGGCCTTGAAGCGCGCCGTGGACAGCGCACACCTCACGCTGGATTCGGTGCTGCAGAAAGCCAACTTCTGGCAACGCTGGGCGCAGACACCGCTGAACGAGCGCCAGGTGGCCATGCTCAACCGCGTGCTCGATGGCTTCGAGGGTCGATTGACCAGCGGTCAATGGGCCAAGCTCACCAAGTGTTCGCCGGACACCGCGCTGCGCGACATCCAGCAGTTGCTGTCGCTGGGGGTCTTGCGCAAAACCGAAGGCGGCGGGCGCAGCACGGCCTACGAACTGTCGCACGGCGAGCGCAGGTAAAATAACGCCCCTGCGAGCCCGGTGCTTCCCCGGCTCGCTTTTTCATTCACGGAAGCCATGTAGAGGAACACCATGTACAAAAACCTCGTGGCCCGGTGCGCGTGCGCACTGGCGGCTGCCAGCTTTTTATTGCCCTTTTCCACCACCGCCCAGGCACAGACGCCGCCGCTCAAGGCCGCGTTCGTCTATGTGACGCCGCTGACCGAAGCCGGCTGGGTGCGACAGCACGAACAGGCCCGCCTGGCCGTGCAGGCCGCGCTCGGCAACAAGGTCGAGACACGCTACGTGGAGAACGTGCCCGAGGGCGCCGACGCCGAGCGCGTGATCCGCGACCTGGCGCAACAGGGCCACCGCATCATCTTCACGCCCAGCTTCGGTTACATGGAGCCCACGCTCAAGGTGGCGCGCGAGTTCCCGGACGTGAAGTTCGAGTCCATCACCGGCTACAAGACCGCGCCCAACGTCGCTACCGCCAACGCGCGCTACTACGAGGGCCGCTACCTGGCCGGTGTGGCCGCTGGCCGCATGGCCACGCAGGCGGGCTACATCGCGGGTTTCCCGATCCCCGAGGTGATCCAGGGCATCAACGCCTTCACCCTGGGCATGCGCTCGGTCAACCCGCGCGCCACCGTCAAGGTGGTGTGGCTGGGCGAGTGGTTCAACCCGCCGCGCGAGCGCGACGCCGCCATGACCCTGATGAACCAGGGCGCCGAGGTGCTGGCCTTCCACACTGGCTCCACCGCCGTGATGGTGGCCGCGCAGGAACGCGGCAAACTCGCCGTGGCCTACCACTCCGACATGCGCCGTTTCGGGCCGGATGCGCAGATCGCCGCCGTCACCCACCTCTGGGGTGACTACTACACCCGCCGCGTGCAGGCCGTGCTCGACGGCACCTGGCAGAGCGCCAGCGTGTGGGGTGGTGTGAAGGAAGGCATGATCCGCGTCGACAGCTTCGGCAGCAAGGTGCCGGCCAAGGTGCGCGACGAGGTGCAGGCGCGCCAGGCCGACATGGCCGCCGGCAAGCTCGCGGTGTTCTCGGCGCGCAAGGACGCTGTGCGCGACAACCAGGGCAAGACGGTCATCGAGCCCGGCAAGGCGCTCGACGACGGGCAGATCCTGGGGATGAACTGGCTGGTCGAGGGCGTGCAGGGCTCGGTCGAGCGCTGAGCCTCGCCCGGCGGTATGGGCCTTATCGGGGGCGCGATATGCCCCCAGCCGCCCAAGGCGTTAAGCTGCGCGGCATGAACGCCTACCGTGCTGCCCTCCTGCGTTTCGACGATCAGCAACGCCCCGTGTACGACGCCGATGGCCTGCTGGTCATCGGCCCCGATGCCCAGGGCCGGCGTGTGGTGCGCGCGGCGGGCGATCACGCCGCACTGATCGGCAACTACGCCGGTGTGTCGGTGGAAGACCTGAGCGGCCAACTGATCGCGCCGGGCTTCATCGACATGCACGTGCACTACCCGCAGACGGACGTGATCGGTGCGCCCGCCGCCGGGCTGTTGCCCTGGCTGGAGAACTACACCTTCCCGCACGAGTCGCGCTTTCACGAGCCGGACCACGCGCGCGAGGTGGCGGCCTTCTTTCTGGACGAACTCTCGCGCAATGGCGTGACCACCGCGCTCACTTTCGCGACCTCGCACCCGGCCTCGGTGGACGCGATGTTCGAGGCGGCGCGCTCGCGCGGCCTGCGCTTCGTCACCGGCAAGGTGCTGCAGGACCGCCACAGCCCCGACGGTGTGCGCGACCAGACCGAGCAAAGCCTGATCGACACCGAGGCGCTGATCCAGCGCTGGCACGGTGTGGACCGCCTGGGCTATGCGATCACACCGCGCTTCGCGCCCACCAGCACGCCCGAGCAGCTGCGCGGTGCGGGCGAACTGGCGGCGAAGTACGGCGATGTGTGGGTCCAGTCGCACGTGGCGGAAAACCGCGACGAGGTGCGCTGGGCGGCCGAGCTGTTCCCGAAGTCGCGCAGCTACCTGGGCGTGTACGGCGACTTCGGCCTGCTGCGCCAGCGCGCGGTGTACGCCCACTGCATCCACCTCGACCAGGCCGACCGCGAGCTGATGGCCGCCACCGGCACCACCGCCGCCGTGAGCCCGACCAGCAACCAGTTCCTGGGCAGCGGTTTCTTCGACTACCTCGCCGCCGACGCGGCCGGCATGGGCTACGGCCTGGCGAGCGACGTGGGCGGTGGCACCAGCTTCTCGCCGTTTCGCACCATGCTCGCGGCCTACTGCGTGGGCCGCGAAGGCCAGACCAAGCCGGGCCTGAGCCTCACCCCGGGGCAGTTGTGGTGGCAGCACACGGCGGGCGCGGCGCGCGCGCTGGGTCTGGAAGGCGTGGTGGGCAACCTGCAACCCGGCCACGAGGCGGACTTCGTGGTCCTCGATCCGCAGGCCACGCCCTTGCTGGCGCGCAAGACCTCGCAGGCGAACAGCCTGGACGAGTTGCTGTTTGCGTTGATCGTGCTGGGGGATGACCGGGTGGTGGCGCGCACGGTGGTGGCTGGTCGTTGATTGGCTGCGAGGCGAGCACCGCCTTCGCCCTCATTTTTCGAGCCTAGGGAATATCCCAATCTGCGGGCTTCAATTAGCTGAATCTGGCAACGAACCGACGTCGTTTTGGACTCAAGTGGAATTTGCCCGGCGCCAATCACGGCCTGTGGTGGTTCCAGGCGGTTGTTGCGAACCGGATGCCCCCTTAGCATCGCCCTGCCAATTTTTTGGGAGGTGCGATTTGAGATCAACCATTGCCAACTTGTACGCAAGGTACAGCGCGCATCACGACATGAGCCGGTCGTTTCTGGAGTGGGTGGGCGTTGTCGGGGTCGTTGCCTTTCCACTCTTCTACCTGCTGCGGTTCACGGGAAAACTGCCTCCACGGTATGACGATCTGGAGTTGAGGATCGTGGCCACGCTGCTTTGTTTGGCACTGGCTCTGCGCTCATGGTGGCCGGCGGGGATCAATCGGTTCTATCTTGCCTACTCGTACTTCACCGGCATCTATTGCCTTGCTTTCATGCTCACTTTCACGACCTTAAAGAATCAAGGTGACGCCTTTTCTATCGTGAACATGGTGATTGGTGCGGTGTGCGTCATTCTGTTTGCCGACTGGCGCAATGCGGTGGTCATGCTGGTCACGGGATACGCCATCAGCGTGGCTGCGTTTTTCGCGTTCCAGCCCAATGCCGCTCTCATTTCTGACTTCTTGATCTGGTTGCCTGCCCCGACGTTGCTTTTTGTGGCGGGGGCGTTGTCCCATTTGGGAGAGAAGCAGGCCAGATTGGCACGCCACCGCCTCTACATGAGCTTCGCTGGCTCCATCGCACACGAGATGCGAGGTCCCATGCAGAAGATTCAACATGTGTTCGATACCCTGGATCGCGACTTCATGCGCATGGGGCCATCAGAGACCTCAGTCTCTCACTCGCGTGAGCAGATCCTGAAAATGGCACGCGTGCTGAACGAGGGACGCAACGCAATCAAGCTGGGTCTGCAGTCGGTCACTGTGACATTGCAGCAGCTCAAGACCAAGGCCTTCAACACGTCCAGCTTCACCTGCCTGTCGGCCGGGGCATGCACCGAGCGTGCGGTGAGCGAGTTCGGCTACGAGAGCGACGCGCAGCGCGATCGGGTTCGACTTGAGGAAGTGGCCGACTTCATGTTCAAGGGCGATGAAACCGTCCTGACACTGATCCTCTTCAACCTCATCAAGAACGCGCTGTATTACCTGTCGGCGTTTCCCCAGGCGACCGTGACGGTGACGGTGGAGGCGCGTCGCATCACCGTGAGAGACACGGGTCCGGGCATCGCGCCGGACAGGATGGAGCGCCTGTTTGAGGATTTCCAGACGTCCGGAAAAGCCGAGGGCACGGGTCTGGGCCTGGCGTTTTGCCGGCGCGCCATGCGGGCCTTCGGCGGCGAGATCACCTGTGAGTCTCAGTTGGGGGAGTTCACGCAATTCACGTTGTCGTTCCCGGCGGTGCCGCCGGCGGAGCTCCAGGCCCACGAAGAGGAATCGCTGCGGCATGCCGCACGGCTGCTGCGCGGCGCTCGTGTGCTGCTGGTGGATGACGAGCCGCTCCAGCGCCGAAGCACCCTTGCAAAGCTGCTCTCTCTGGTCGGCAGCAGCAGCATCGACGAGGCTGTGGACGGCGCGCAGGCGCTGGACCTGCTGCGCTCAGCCTCCGTGCCCTACGACCTTGTCGTGATGGACATCGACATGCCGGTGCTCAATGGGTACGAAGCCGTGCGGCAGATCCGGTTGGGCGAGGTCCCAGGGCATGAACAGGTTCCCGTGCTGGCCTACAGTGCCCAGGCAGCCGCCAAGGCACGGGCCAGGGCGCGCGACGCGGGCATGGATGGATTTCTGCGCAAGCCTTGCGGCTTGGCGGATTTGGCCGGCGCGATCGTGAACCTGCTCAAAGACCAGCCCTGGCATGCAAGCGCCAAGGACCCCGCGCCGTTCACCGGCCGCACCGTGCTGCTGGCGGAGGACAACGCGGTGAACCGCGCGATCGTCAAGGGTTACCTGGAAACCTTGGGGCTGGAGGTGATCGAGGCGCAACACGGGCAGGAGGTTCTGGAGTGCCTGCGAGCGGGTGCTCGGCCCGCCGTGATCCTGATGGACGTGGAGATGCCCGTTCTCAGCGGCATGGAGGCCACCCGGCAACTGCGCACGATGCCGGATGGGGTGCGAAACATTCCCGTGGTCGCGCTCACGGGCCATTCTTCGGCGGAAGACATGCAAGCGGCTCGGGATGCGGGGATGGATGGGTTTCTTTCCAAGCCCGTGAACGTGGTGGCCCTGCGCAAGGAGTTGGCTCGGCTGATTGGGCAGCGCGCGGTGGGCGAGTCAACCGCCGAATCCGCTCCGCCATCATCCGCAGGGTGGGCCTTGGGCACTGCCATGGGTTCGCTGCTGGATGTCGAGCGCATCGAACTGCTCAAGGGCATGAACATCATGGTGGACCTGCTGCCCGACGGCCTGGCCCAGGTCCGGGAACACATCGACCAGTTGGAGGAGGCGGTGCGGCGCAACGACCTGCACGCCGCCCGCCAGGCCCTGCATTCGCTGGTAGGCCTGAGTGGCGAGTTGGGGGCTCGCGCCATGTTCGAGATCACCAAGCATCACTCTCGCGTGGTGGAGAGCAATGCCTGGCCGTCCGAGCCGAACTGGCTGGAGCGGCTGATCGCGCTCATGGTCGAATCCGAACGGGCGCTTCAGGCGAGCTTCTCGGGTGGCAGCGCTGCGCCCTGAGCCCCCTCGCTTCGGCCTGCTCAGGGGCGCGCGATGACCGCCAGGCGGTCGTCCCGGTTCAGGCGGGCCCAGTAGCTTCTGCTGGCGGCATCGAAGCCGACCACGGTGGTGTTGCCGCAGGCCGCGTCGACGTCCGCCGGCAGGGCCGCCAGGTAGGCCGTTGCATAAGCCTGCCGGCTCACGCAGTCCCTGGCCACCAGGGGCACCCATGCCTTCGCCGTGGTGTCGTAGCGCGCGAGGGCGCTGTTCGTGGCGTTGCGCCCGGTCGGTGCCGCCAGCTCGACCACGTAGGTGTCGCCCACGGTGTCCTCCCGAAGTGCCCAGCCCTGCCCGGCATGCGCAGGCAAGGCCGCCACCGGCAGCTTCACCTGTTCGGTGCCGTTGCCGTAGCTGCCGGGCAGGCCCATGTCGGTGCGCAGGTTCTTTGGGCGGCCGTAGGCGTCGATGTAGGTGCCGTCCTGACCGCTGATGCCGCTGACGAAGAGTTCGTCGCCGAGCGTGCCGCCGCTCGCCGCCTGCCAGCTGAGCATCACCTGCTTCTTCAGGTCGATGGTGGTCTCGCGCACCTCCACTTCCTCGCTCGGCGTGCCCGCGTTGATGACCCGGGCGCGCTGGCTGTTGTTGAGGTTGGGGCTGTAGCTCTGGTCGCGGATGAACATGTAGCGGTACATCATGGACTCCATCTCCAGGTTGCTGTTCGCGAAGGAATAGCCCGGCGTGGCGCTCATGGTGCGTGTGCGGGTGTCATGGCGGTTGTAGGTGTGGTTGGCACCGTCGAGCAGGCGCGCGCGGCTGCCGCCTTTCGAGACGCAGGTGCTGGTGCGGTACGAGAGGTCGTAGGCGCCGTTGCGCTGCACCTCCGACGGCATGCTGGACGGGTAGACCACCTTGCTGCAGTGGTCCTTGGTGCGGACGAACCGGTCCAGGAGTTTCCAGTCGGGCGAGGCCAGCTGCTGCAGGGGGTCGCTGTTGCTCATCACCGAGTGCGTGACGAAGTAGGACCGGTAGTCGATCCGCGGGCCCGTGACCTCGAACACGGAGGCGTTCACATCCACGCTGCCGGTGGTCTCATGCTGCACCTTGAGCATCACCAGGTTCTGGATGCGTTCGTGTTCGCTGAAGCGCGTTTCGTAGCCCTTGTAGGCCGCGTTGCCGGAAATGATCTGGGTGAAGGGCAGGTCGTTGTCGTCGCGCACGACGCTGCGCGAGTAGTGGTGCTCGTGACCGGAGAGGTAGATCACGTCGTGCCGTGCGAGCAGGGTGCGGTACTTGTCGTAGACCTCGCGGAACTTCACGTCGTTGACGATGGAGATGCTGCCGTCCACGATGTTCTCGCGCACCAGGCCGTAGCGGTTGCCCGCGAAGGAGTTGTGCGTCTGCAGCAGGATGTGATCCGTCTTCGAGCCGTGCTTGAGGATCATGGCCTCGACGAAGTCGTAGGAGCGCTCGAACCAGCCGTACGAGATGTTGATCAGCAGCACGTTGTCGCGCACCAGGGCGTAGTTCTTGTTGCGCGAGCCGGCCATGTGCTCGGCGTCTGCAGGGATGAAGGACTCCACCGTGTCGTGCCAGTCCTGATCGGTGCCCTTGGGTTCGTGGTTGCCCATCACCGGCAGGATGGTCATCTTGTCCTTGTAGCGCTCGGCCAGCTCGCGCCATTGCGCGTACTCGGCCGGCGTGCCGTTCTCCACCAGATCGCCCACGGCCAGCACCAGTTTCACGCCCGACTGCTCGTAGAGATCCAGCACGGCCTTCATGGGATGCAGGGCCACCCCCGACGCGCTGCCCTGGGTGTCGGGCAGCACACCGATGCGCAAGGTGGTGGCGGTCGGGGTGGGGTTGGTG
>NZ_JBWKZH010000100.1:0-15507 GCF_059424305.1 Hydrogenophaga sp. GW456-12-10-14-TSB4
GGTGGGGCGGTGGTGGACATGGGGGGAAGAAAAATGAGGGCAGCATTCAGCCGCACGGCTGTGCGCTGCGCACGCCGTGATGGGTGACTGCACCGGAGAGGTTTACTTCTCGAACCGCTGCATGGGCATTTCCAGCAGGTAGCGCAGCCGGTCAAGACCCAACGCGGGGTCGGTCACCTCGGCGCTGAACCACTCGTGCACCGAATGGATGTAGAGCGAGAAGAGCAGTTCGGCCGCCTGTTCGGAACTGAAGTCGGTCTTCATGCGGCGCAGCTCTTTCGCACGATCAATCCATTCAATCAGGCACTGCCGCATCAAGGCGCGGCGCTCCAGGATCATCTGCACATGCGGATTGCCAGACGGGTTCATCAACGGCAGGACGATGCGGCTGAGCTCGGGCTTGCTGGCCCAGAAGCGGAAGCTGATGGAGAAGTCGTCCATCAACTGGTCGAGCAACGGCCGATCCGGCTTGATCGGCGCCACGAACAAGGGCGGCAACTGTGCGAGATCGTCGACGAACAGCATGACGGCCAGGCCCGCCTTGTCGGACGCGTAGGCCGCCACGGTGCCGAAGCCGACGTCGGCCACCCTCGCGACCTCGCTCATGCGCGTCATGTGAAAGCCATGCGTCTCAAACAGATGCCGCGCGGCGCGTTTGATGGCATCCAGTTTTTCGGTCTTGCGTCGCTCACGCAAACCCATGCCGCTCCCTGCTGAAGGCGTATTCACTTTCATATGTCTTCCACTCCGTCAAAAACCCGGTCCGGCTGCAGTCGGACATAAAATCGATCCGGATCAATTATGATGGATTGGTGAATGCCCTGGCACCTAGGGTTTTCCCTTGTCTCTGGATGGAGTGTCCGTCGCAAATTCTCGACTGCTGCCCAGTGTCTCCCAGGTGGTGGCATAGGGTTATCTCTTATTCAAACATTTTTGATTCAAATCAAAAATGATGAAAATCGCACTATGTGGGTGCGATTGCGTGACCTGACAGTTCAATCAGAGACAAACATGCATTCCAGTCGCTACCTCCTCTCTCCTCGTGCCATCGCCGTTGCTTGCCTCGGTCTGGCCGCTGGCATGGCCAGTGCGCAAGAGGCCTATCCCAACAAGATCGTCACCATCGTCGTGAACCAATCGCCCAGTGCCCCGGCCGATGCGCTGGGTCGTACCCTGGCCGAACAGCTGGGCAGGGCGCTGGGTCAGCCGTTCGTCATCGCGAACCGGGATGGCGCGGGCGGCACCATCGGTGTCGACGCGGTGAAGCAGGCGAAGGCGGACGGCTACACGCTGGGCTATGGAACCCAGGGCGCGTTCAGCATCCAGCCGCATCTGCGCAAAGCCATGCGCTACAAGGCCGACGACTTCGAGTTCGTCTGCCAGACCAGTTCCTTCGTCACCGTCCTCGCCGTGGGGACGAAGTCGCGCTATCGGTCCATGCAGGACGTGCTCGAGGCCGCACGCAAGGCGCCGGGCACCATCTCGATCGGGTCGATGGGGGTGGGCTCGACACCCCACCTGATCGGAGAGGCGCTGGCCAACGACGCGCAAGTGAAGTTCAACCACATCCCCTACCGCAATCCCGGCGATCTGGTGACACAGCTGATCGCCGGCGACATCGACCTCACGGTGCTGTCGCCGGTGACCATCGCGAACAACAAGGACATCCGGCCCGTCGCCATCCTGGCCAACCACAAGCTGGCCGCTTTCCCCGACGTTCCCTTGCTCAAGGACCTCGGCTTCAAGGGCGGCGAGGTGCCCATCTTCGTCGGGCTGTACGCGCCCAAGGCCACGCCCGCGCCCGCGCTGACCCGGTTGCGGCAGGCCTGCGCGACCGCGGTCGAGTCGGAGGCGTTCAAGAAGATCAGCGACACCCTGGGCGTTCAGCGGGAGTACGCCGATATGCCGGCCTACACCGAGAACGTTCGGCGGGACATCCGCTCCATGAACGAGCTGATTCCCCAACTGGGCATCAAGCCCGAGTAGAACGGGGCGGCGTCCATTGGGCCCCGTCCCTGGCCGTCTCACACGCTCACAGCGCCTCGGCCTTCATCATCTCGATCAGCCGGCGCCGCACGCGCATCGCGCCGGCGTCCGCCAGCACGGAGAGTTCGCGGCGCGTGTTGCCTTGGCGCTGCACCACCAGTTCCACCTGTTCCAGTGCGGGGATGTCCTCGGCCAACACGGCCCGTTCCTGCTTCAGCAAGGCCTGCGACAAGCCCTCGTCGTCGAGGCGGAAGTCGCGCGACACGGCCGGGAAGTAGTGGGTGGTGTGCAGCGTCTCCGGCGTCAGGCCGTGCACGAAGTTCAGGCGGCCCACCGGTGCACCGGTGGCGGCCATCACGCTGTAGGGCCCGCCCGCGCTGATCAGTCCGGGTCCGAGGAAGTCGGACCGCAAGGTGAGGTCGACCGGGCCGTTGCAGGTCGGGTGCAGGAAGCGGTGGAAGCCCTCCGCCGGCTGGTTGGGTGCGCAGCGCACGACGTGCACGCGCCCGTCGGCTTCGGTCAGCTCGGCCGGTACCGTCGCCCGGTCCAGCCGGCCGATGGTCTGGACGTGCAGGTAGGCGATGTGCGACAGGTCCATCAGGTTGTCGATCAGCAGCGAAAAGCGCGCCTTCAGATGCACCACGCCGTTGCTGTCCGCGCGCCAGCCGGGCGCGGTCAGACCGGCGAATTCCATGTCGGGCAGCAGGGCCGCGTCGACCTTGGCGGGGTCGCCCATCCACACCCAGATCCATTGCCAGCGTTCCACCACCGGGTAGGCACGCGTGGTGAAGCTGGCGGGAACGGTCGGCTGGCTGGGGATGTCGCTGCAGCGGCCGTCCGCCTCGAAGCGAAAGCCGTGGTAGCGACAGCGCACCGCGTCGCCTTCGAGCTCGCCTTGCGCCATCGGCAAATTGCGGTGCGGGCAGGTCCCGTCCAGCGCCACCGGCGTGCCATCGGCTTTGCGGTAGAACACCAGCCGCTCGCCGAGGATCTGGCGTTCGAACAGGGCACGCCCCACTTCATCGCTGCAGGCCGCGATGTACCAGTGGTTTCTGGGAAAGGTCTGTCCGTCTTCGAAGGGATACATCATGTCTCCGGTGTGCGTTGTGGGGCCGCCATCGTGTTCCATCGCCAGCACCGGCGCCATGCCGCGCAGTCCGGCATGTCGGCTGAATCGTGCGGCCTGTGATGGACGCGCTGACCCCGCTGCTCGACAGCCTGCGCGTGCGGGCCGCGACCGTCGGCCACTTCGACTTCGGTCTGCCGTGGTGCTTTGCGATGGACTACGCGCCCACCCACTGCCTGGTGGTGTTGGACGGCCGTTGCTGGTGGGCCGAGGCCGACGCAGCACCGGGCGAGGGGACCTGGCTGGAAGCCGGCGAGGCCCTCGTGGTGCTGCGCAATGGGCGCTTCACGCTGGGCAGTGCGCCGGGCCTGACACGCCTGCCCTGGAGTGACGTGTGGCACGCCACCATGTCGCCCGACCTGAGCTTCGACAAACGGGCCAGCCCGCCGGCGCCGATGCGCCTGTCGTGGAACCCCGGTGCCCAGCGCACCCACCTGCTGGCCATGGCCTTCGGCTTCGAGGATGGCGAGCGCCATCCGCTGCTGGCCGCGCTGCCCGACCGCCTGCTGGTGTCGCGACAAGCCCATGCGTCGCCCTGGGCGGCGTCGGCGCTGGACTTTCTGAGCACGGAGGCTGGCCGGGATCTGCCCGGCTTCGCCGCGCTGTCGCGGCGGCTGGCCGAGCTGTTGTTCAACGACTTGCTGCGCCGCCACTTGTTGTCCTCGCCGGCGCATGCCCGCGGCTGGCTCAAGGGATTGGCCGACCCGGCGCTGGCCAAGGCGCTGTCTGCCATGCACCGCCTGCCCGGCCAGGACTGGACCCTGGCGCGCCTGGCGCAGCAGGCTGGTTTGTCCCGCACCGTGTTCAGCGAGCGCTTCCTGGCCCAGGTGGGTGAGACGCCCATGGCCTACCTGCGGGCCTGGCGCATGCATTGCGCCCGCGAGTTGCTGGCGGCGCAGCGCCCGGTGGGCGAGGTGGCCGGCCGGCTGGGCTATGCGTCCGAGCGCGCATTCCGCGAGGCGTTCAAGCGCGTGGCCGGCACGACGCCGATGGCCTATGCGCATGGGCACCGGTCTTGAAATCGATCTCGATCGAATGCGATGCACGAGAGGCCCCGAAGACACAGGCCTCCGGAGCGATTTCCGAATGCAGCTACACAACAAGATCCTAGGGTTAGCACCTAGAAAAACGATCTTGATTCTTTTTTGATCTCAATCAAAAATGATGCACATCACGAAACGAGAGCAAAAAATGATCCGAGACGACCTGATGACCTTGACCGAAGCGCGCGATGTCACCGCACGCGCGGTCGCCAAGACCGAGGCCTTGCGGCAATCGGGGTGCTTCGTGGTCGTGGATTTGTCCGGCGAGCCGGTCGCGGTGCGGCGCATGGACGCCACGGGGGGCGGGGCCTACGACATCGTCCGGGGCAAAGCGCTGGGCGCCGCCTTGCTCAGCGAGGCGAGCTCGAGCTTCGCCGCACGGGTTCTGAAGTTTCCGCCCCAGATCTTCGCCGCCTACCAGCAGCTGATGCGTGGCCAACCGTTTCCAGGCGCTGGCGCCGTGCCACTGCTGCGCAACCAGACCGCCATTGGCGCCATCTCGTCGGGCGTGCGCATCGGGCCGTTCGTCAAGCTGCCCGGGGTCGGCGCGGAAGAGCTGCTGGTCGACGGGCAGCCCGCCAACCTGGAGGACCTGGTCATCAGCTACGCCGTTGGTGGCCCCTATCGCCCCGAGCATGGCGACGACATGGTCCGATGGACAGAAGCGTATGGCGCACCACCCGATGCGGCTTTGAAAGGCCACGGCCTGCGCGAGGTGCCTCCAGCCGCTCACCAGCCGGTGCTCGACGCCGCCGTGCTCAGGGCCGATCAGGCGATCGCGCGGGCCTCCGAGCAAGGCGAAGCCGTGACGGTCGTGGTCGCCGATCGGTATGGCCATGTCGTCACGGTCGATCGGATGGATGGCGCGCCGCCGGCCTCTGTGCGGCTGGCGGAAGGCGTGGCCTTGACCGCCGCGGCCCTGCAAACCCGCACCGGGGAGCTGGCCGGCGCCACGCCGTCCATGCCTGCGGATGTGCTGCGCGCCATTGGCAAACACCTGATCCCCCTGGCCGGTGGCAGCCCGATCTTCCTGAACGGGCAATGCATCGGCGCCGTGGGCGTGGCCGGGCGCAACCCCGACCTGGCGCAGCGATGGGCCGACCAGGCCGCTGTGGCGCACTGAATTTTTTTGAACAACCGAGAGGATGAATCATGGTTTTGAACGATGAAAATGTGACGGGCCTTCCCGACGACGCAACGGTCGACTACGTCAGGACCGGCCCCGGCACCCTGGCCGGGGAGTACATGCGCAAGTTCTGGCACCCGGTGTATGTCGCCCGCAAACTGGAACCCGGTCGTGCCGTGCCGCTGGTGATCATGAGCCAGAAGCTGGCGCTGTACCGCAGCCAGGAAGGCAAGGTGCACTGCATCGACAACCGCTGCGCCCACCGCGGCGTGATGCTCAGCACGGGGTGGGTCGAAGGCGACAACCTGCGCTGCCCGTACCACGGCTGGTCCTACGACAGCACCGGCCAGTGTGTGGAGCAGCCACTGGAAGCCCGTGGCTTCGCCAAGAACATCAAGATCGATGGCTACCCCACCCAGGAGTACCTGGGCCTGATCTTTGTCTACCTGGGTCCAGGCGAGGCACCGGAGTTCCCGCGTTACCCGGAATGGGAAAAGGCCAAGCTGAACGTCGGCATCATCGATGTGCGGCCTTGCAACTACTTCCAGAACGTCGAGAACTTCCAGGACGAGGGCCACATCTGGTTCACCCACCGTGGATCGGCGCTGGAAGCCCTGCAGCTGGACAAGCTGCCCAAGCTGACGGTCGAGCGCACCTCATGGGGCCTTCGCAACGCGGCGATCACCCCGGACGGCCGGCGCCGCGAGGTCCTGTTCGGCATGCCCAACTGCGGCGCCTTCCTGGTGGAGCCCCACAACACCAAGCGGGCCGGTGAACAGAACTACAAGGCCAAGGAAACCAAGTGGCACCACTTCGCGGGCTGGCGCGTTCCGGTGGCATGCAGCAGCGCGTCCAGATCGCCCGCTGCCTGGCCCAGAAGCCGAAGCTGATGCTGATGGACGAGCCCTTCGGTGCGCTGGATGCCATCACGCGGCAGAGTCTGCAGGACGAGGTGCTGAAGCTGACCCGCGAACACGGGACCACGGTCGTGTTCATCACGCACGACCTGGAGGAGGCGATCTATCTCGGTGACCGGGTGATCGTGCTGGGGGCGAATCCCGGGCGCATCCTGGAGGAGGTGGACGTGGGCATCGCGCATCCGCGCCACCAGCTCACGACCCGGGAAGACCCGCGCTTCCTGGCCCACCGGCACCATCTGCACGGTTTGCTGGAGGGCCACTGACATGCGGCGGTACGCACTGGGCGCGCTCATTCCGGCCGCTTTTCTGGGCGCCTGGGAGGCGATCTGGCACCTGGAGGGCTGGCGCCTCGAGTCCCTTTCAAGGCCCACGGATGTCTGGCGCGCCTTCCTCGGCGGGATGTCGGACGGCAGCATCCCGCGGGCCACCGTGCAGACGCTGGAGGCCGCACTGACCGGGTTCGTGCTGGCCTGCGCGATCGGCATCGTGCTGGGCATCGTCATCGGTCTGCTCCCGCGGCTGGAGCGGGTGGTCTCGCCCACCATCGACGCGCTTCGCCCCATCCCTTCGGTCGCCCTCATCCCTCTGTCGCTGATGATTTTCGGGTTCGGCGCTTCCATGGAGGCGGTGGTGGTGGCCTTCGCCTGTGTCTGGCCGGTGCTGCTCATCACGATCGCCAGCGTGAAAGGCATGGAGCCTCGGCTGCTCGAGGTGAGCCAGGTGCTCGAGCTCGGCGCTCTGGAGCGCGCGTTCAAGGTGGTCATCCCGGCGGCGCTGAGCGGCATCGTGGTGGGCCTTCGCCTGGCACTGGCCATCGCGCTCATCGTGGCGATCACGGTCGAAATCGTCATCAACCCGCGCGGGCTCGGTCACGAGATGATGGCCGCGCAGCAGGCGCTCCAGTTCGACCGCATGTACGCCTGCCTGCTGTGGGTCGGCGCGTTGGGATGGGCCATCAGCGAAGCCTCGCTGGCGGGCATCCAGTGGATTCCAGGCCTGCGCCTGGAGGCGGCCGGAGGCGCACGATGAAGACATCGACACGTTGGATGGAGCGCCTGGGCGCTCTGGGGTTTGCCGTGGCACTGCTCGCGCTGTGGCAGGGGCTGGCCAGTGCGAAGCTCATCTCGCCCTTGTTCTTCCCGTCGCCCGTGCGCACGCTGGAGGCCCTGTGGGCGCAGATGTCCCTGGGCCAGCTGTGGGAGCCGCTGATGGCCACCCTCTCCCGGATGGCGTGGGGATGGTTCGTGGCGTCGTTGCTGGGCGTGCTGCTGGGCGCGCTGATCGCCAGCTCCGGCCTGGTCCGTCGAATGACGCATCCCCTGCTGGAATTCATGCGGCCGCTGCCGGCATCGGCCATCATTCCGGTCGCCATCCTGGCGTTCGGCCTGTCATCGACGATGTCCACGGCGGTGATCGCCTTCGGCTCCATCTGGCCGGTGCTGCTCGCCAGTGTCCAGGGGTTCTCGTCGGTCGATGAACGCTTGCGGGAGGTGGCCTCGGTGATGCGCTTCAACACCCTCGAGCGCTTCGTCAAGGTCAGCCTGCCCAGTGCCATGCCCGGCATCCTGGCAGGTGCCCGGGTGGGCTTGTCGGTGGCCTTGATTCTGGCCGTCGTCACCGAAATGCAGGCGTCGCTGACGGGGATCGGTCAGAACATCCTGATGGCTCAGCGCTCCTTCAAGACGCCGGACCTGTACGCCGGCGTGGTCGTGCTGGGTGCCATCGGCTTTGTCACTTCGGCGTTGATCCAGGCGCTGGAAAACCGGGTCCTTCGTTGGCGAGACAGCGCCCGTTGAAGCGGCGCCCCCGGGTGCGGGTGGTCAGGCGGTGGCGGCCAGCAAGCGCTCTTCCACCTGGCGCCGGTGGTCCCGGGGTGTCGATCCGAACTCGGCCTTGAACGCCCGGCTGAAGTGCGAGACGTTGCTGAAGCCCCACTGGAAGGCGATCTCCCCGATGGACTTGGATTTCAACGCAGGTTGCTCCAGGTCGCGGCGGCAGCGCGCAAGCCGTTCCGACCACACCCAGCGCATCAGCGGTTTGTCTTCACCGTCGAAGATCTGGTAGACGTGGCGGGGCGACAGGTTCACCGCCCTGGCGATCGAGTGGCCGTCCAGGGTGCTGTCGCCCAGGTTGTCCCGCGCGAACCGCATGATGCGCTGCCGATGCATGGCCGCGAGCCGGCTCGGACAGCGTTCGGACGCGTGCACGCTCGCGCGCACCACGGGGGCAAACAGGTGGACCAGGGCTTCGGAGATGTCGTCGGCCATGTCCTCGGTGAGCGACGGTGCCAGTGCGAACACTTCATCCAGCGTCGATCGGAAGAGGGCCGCCGCGCCGCTGTCGCAGCGGATCGCCCGTGCCGTGGCCAGTTCGAGCTCCGGCGCCAGCGAGCGCAAGGCCGCCGCGTTGACGTACACCGAGTGGGTCTCGATCTCGCCGGTTTCGATGTAGAAGGGGCGCGAGGGGTCCAGCACGAAAACATCACCGGGTTCGACGCGGGACTCCCGCCCCCCTTGCGACACGACGGCCGGCCCCTTTTTGTGCAGCGAGATGAGCAGCCGCGTGTCCTGGTCCGGCCCGGTGGGAAAGGAGACGGTGGAATGCGGGGAGAACTTCAGCGCCGCAAACCTCAGGTTCTGCCCGCGGTACGCGGTCATCTCGGCGACCAGCGGCTGGGACGCCAGGCTCTTCAGATTGAGACCGACGGCGAACAGGCTCTGCATGTGCCGGCGAAACGACTGCGCCTTCACGTCATCGCTGACGCCTTCGCTGGAGAAGTGATGGAGGCGTGGGGAATCGAGGGTGTCGTGGGCGTTCATGGATGTCTCCTGGAGTGCACTGCGGACACCCTTTCCACCGGACTCTGCCATGACTTGGTATTCTCTAAAAATGATTCTTGCGGATGCAACCTATCCATGGCACGGATAGGTCGAGAACCCGCGAGCCCCCTGGTCGTTGAGGAGACGCTGTGAGAGTCAACAAGCTGGATCTGAATCAATTGGTGTTGCTGGATGCGATGCTCGCCACCGCCAGCGTCAGCAAGGCGGCCGGCCTGGTGCACCTGAGCCAGCCCGCCGTGAGCGCCGCACTCGCCAAGTTCCGCGCGTACTTCGGCGACCCGCTGCTGGTCCCCCATGGGCGCCGCTTAACGCTCACGCCTTTCGCCCACAGCCTGGTCGAGCCGGTCCGCGACCTGCTCCTGCAGGTGCAGGCCCTGACGCGCCGACGGCCGGAAATCGAGCCCTCGCGCATCGAGCGGCAGATCACCATCGTCGGCTCGGACTACATCCAGAACATCCTGCTCGCGCCGCTGTTTCAACGCGCGGAGAAGGAGGCGCCCGGCTTGAGGTTCGAGGTTCGCTCCATCAGCGGCTACCTCAGTGAAGAGCTGGACCAGGGCGACGTCGACCTGGTCGTCTCGCTGGCTTCAGGCGTGTCGGACCGGCACCCCAGCGAGATTGTGTTCAGGGACACGTTTTCCTGTCTGGCCTGGACCGGCAACACCCGGGTCAACAAGCGCCTGAGCAAGGCGCAATACCTTTCGCTGGGGCATGTGGCCGTGCTTCTGGGGCGAGGTCGCGTGCCGACGCTGGACCAGATCGCCATGGACGAGCTGGGCCTTGAGCGGCGGATCGAGGTTCACATCCCCAGCTTCACCACCATGCCGGTGTATCTCGTGGGGACCGAGCGCATTGGCACCCTCCAAACGCATCTCGCGAACGCACTGGCCAGGCAATGGCCCGTTCGGGTCATGCCATGCCCCATTCCCATCGCGCCCATCATTACCGCCGTGCAGTGGCACCGGTACCAGTCGCTGGACCCGGCGATCTCCTGGACCCGGGGCGTGCTGCGCGAGTTGGGTTCAAGCTTGCAGCGCTAGGTTTTCGGGTTGGATGCGTCGCCATGTGAAAGGGCCCCGCGAGGGGCCCTTGTCGTTCAGGCGATGGAAGCGAAGCCCCTCAGGCCCGCAGGCGGAACACCTGCACCACCTCGGCCAGGCGCGTGGCCTGCTCGCGCAGGCTTTGCGCCGCGGCGGCACTCTCTTCCACCAGCGCGGCGTTCTGCTGCGTCATCTGGTCGAGCTGGCTGACCGCCACGTTCACCTGGCCGATGCCGTCGCTCTGCTCGCCGGCGGCGGCCGTGATCTCGCCGATGATGTCCGTCACGCGCTGAACCGACGAGACCAGTTCTTCCATGGTCTGGCCCGCGTTGGCCACCAGCGCGCTGCCAGTCTCGACCTTGTCGACGCTGGTGCCGATGAGCATCTTGATTTCCTTGGCCGCTTCGGCGCTGCGCTGCGCGAGGTTGCGCACCTCGCCGGCCACCACCGCGAAGCCGCGACCCTGCTCACCGGCGCGGGCGGCTTCCACCGCCGCGTTCAGCGCCAGGATGTTGGTCTGGAAGGCGATGCCGTCGATCACGCCGATGATGTCGTTGATCTTGCGCGAGCTGCTGTTGATCTCGTCCATGGTGGAGACCACCTGCGAGACCACGCTGCCGCCGCGCTGGGCGATCTCGGCGGCGCTGGTGGCCAGCTGGTTCGCCTGGCGCGCGGCGTCCGCGCTGTTGCGCACGGTGCCGGTGAGCTGTTCCATGCTGGCGGCGGTCTCCTGCAGGTTGGACGCGGTCTGCTCGGTGCGCGCGCTCAGGTCCTGATTGCCGGTGGCGATCTCGGTCGAGGCGGTGTGGATGCTGTCGGTGGCCGCGCGCACCTGGCCCACGGTCTTCACCAGCGAGGCGCGCATGTGGGCCAGGCCGCTGAGCAGGCGGCCAAGCTCGTCCTGGCGGTCGACATGCACTTCCTGCGTCAGATCGCCCTCGGCCACCGCTTCGGTGGCGCGCAGGGCCGCCTTCAGCGGCTCGGTGACGGAGCGCGTGATGGCCCAGGCCACGAAGGTGGCGAGCGCCACGGCGCAGATGGCCATGCCGACCAGCAGCATCACCATGCGGCTGGCGGCGCTGTCGGCCTCGGCCACGGTCTGGTCCATCAGGTGGCGCATGGCGGCGATCAGCTCTTCCTGCGCGGCCGAATAGCGCTCGGCGGCCGGCGTGAGCGCGGTGTTCAGGATGCCGGTCGCGCCGTCGTAGTCCTCGCGCTGCAGCGCTTCAAAGAAGCGGGTGCGGATGTCGACGTACTCGGTGCGGCGCTCGGCGATGGCGGCGAGCATGACCTGGCCCCTGGGGTTGGTGATCTGCGCTTCCAGCGCCTGCTGCAGGCGGTTGACTTCCTTGGTCGAGGCGGCCGACAGCGGCTCGAAGTGCTCCCGCACGCGCAGGTCGTTGCGCGAGACGGCCTGCGCCATGACGCGGTTGATGTTGAGGTTGGTGTGCTCGGCCCAGTCCTCGGTCATGGCCAGGCGCTGTTGCACGTCCACGACCAGTTTCATGGCGTCCTGGCTGGCTTTGAGCGAGATCCAGGCCAGCACCGTGATGCCGACCAGCAGCACGAGGACGGTGGTGAAGCCGAGGTAGAGGCGGGGACCGATGTGAAGGTTCTTGAACATTCCAGGTGACTCGATGGTGAGGATGAAACAGGCATGAAGAGCGCCTTGTGAGCCGTATCGGCGCTTGCCGGGAAATCTTGATCGGTAGATGCCCGCGAGCGCGACCAACGGTCGATGGGGCCTGCCGTGGTATTTCTCTCATTTCATTCAGGTTGGTGTGGGACCTGCCGATAGCGCTGTTACAAAATGCGGCACCGCGCGACCGCCCAGGGCGCGCCCCGCCATCGAACCGATCGGAGCACCATGCGACTGCACTCTCCTCTGGCTGCCGTTGTTGTTTTTGTCGTCGCGCTGTTCGCCGCAGCGCCAGGCTTGGCCCAGCCGCGCAGCGAGCGCCTGGCCGTGGCCGAGCAGCAGTGTTCTCCGGGGCGCGAAGCGCGGGCCGCCGCGGCCAGCGGTGCGCCCCTGCCCGAAGGCGCCATGCCGTGGCAGGTGCCCGGCGCCGTCACCATTTCTCCGCGCGAAGCCCACTGCCTGTTCGAGCGCGTGGGGCCGCTGGGGGTGGTCGTCGTGGCGGCCATGAGGACCCAAGACAAGATCCCCGGCACCCTGGTCGAAATGCCTCAGGTCGCCGGCGACACGGAAGAGATCCGCCAGGCCTATGCCAAGGCCTTCGCGCGCTTCACGGGCGGCGAGAAGGACACGCCCATGCTCTTCTACTGCCACCACGAACGCTGCCAGCTGTCGGTGCTGGCGGTGCAGCGCGCCGTGGACGCCGGTTACACGAAGCTCTACTGGCTGCGCGCGGGCAACAGCGGCTGGGTCAGCGCCGGGCTGCCGCTCGAACGGGAACTGGCCGCGAAGGCCGCGGCCGAGAAGTCCCAGGAAACCCTGCAGTACTTCCAGGTCGGCGCACGCTCCTGCACCTACGGCCCCACCGACAAGCACTTTGCGGAAATCGCGCAGAAGTCGCCCACGGAGCAGGCGCTGGCGGCCAACCTGCGCGCGAGCGTCCAGCAGAGCCGGAATCTGCGCAACGAGTGCCTCCAGATCTTGCGCAAGGACATCGCCCAACGCGATGCGCAAAGCCCCGTTCTGGCGGAGATCGACGCCCTGGTGGCCCGCACGCCGGAAGACGTCGATCGCGCTTACGCGGCCGCCCGCGCCAGCGTCGAGGCGTCGCCGGCGAGCCATTTCAAGGCGCCGCTGGACAGGATCCCGTTGCCGGCCCTGAGCGCGGCGATCGATGAAGCGCGCCAGTCGAAGTCGGTCCGCCAGACCTGCGGGACCTTCGACCGCCCCATGCCCTCGAACCAGGCGCAGTGGAACGCCGCCAAAGCCGGCCTCGATGAGTACCGGCTCTGCCTGGACCGGCTGGAGAGCCGCGCCGAAAGCGCGGTCATGCTGGCGGCAATGGGCGACCGCACGAGCGGCAGCGACTTCAACGCCGACGAGGCCATGGCCTTGCTGACCGGTTCGGCGCGCTACCGCTGCTCGGTCCACGCTTCGCCGGCCTGTCTGCCGGATGCCAGCTGGAACCGCGTGGCTGCGGTCGCCACGCCGGCGAACATCGCCGTCTACGAGAAAGCCCGCAGCGACCGGCGCAACCGATCGAGCGACATCGACACGCTGCGCGCCGAAGCCAATGGCTGGGTGGACCGGCTCAACGCCTACCTCGAGCAGCGGGAAGCGTCGAACGCTCGCCCGTCGGGTGGCGGCGGGGGCTATGTGCCGACGCCGTCGAGCAATCCCCAGCCGGTGCGCCGTGCCTACGGCAGCTCGGCGACGGGGATCAAGTGACGCCCTGAGCGGCGGACAGCGCGTCGATCAGCCAGGCCGTGCCGGGGTCGTCGACGGCGGACCGGCTCATGGCGATCTGGTGCCGGAAAGGCTCCAGCGCGAAGGGCACGTTGCGCACCATCAGGCCCTTGTCGGCATGGCGGTCGACGATGTCCCGGGGGACCGTCAGGATCAGGTCGGTGGAGGGCAGCAGGCGCATGGCCGCCTCGAAGTGGGCCGCCACCAGCCGGATGTTGCGCTCGTGCCCCAGGTGGCCCACGGTCTGGTCGATCGCGCCGAAGGAGCCCGACTGCACCAGCACCTGCAGGTGTTCCGCCGCCAGGTAGCGCTCGAGCGTGAGCCCGCGCCGCAACGCCGGGTGGCCGGCGCGCGCGACACAGACGTAGGGCACCTCCCGCAGGGTTTTCACGGCGATGGCGTCGTCGGCGCTGTTGAGCACGCCCAGCGCGAGGTCCAGGGCCCCGGCGCGGATCATGTCCGCCGCATGGGTCCGGCCCACGTGCATCAGCTGGATGCGCACATGGGGTGCCGCTGCGAGCAGCGGGCCCAGCACCGGTTCCAGCACGGTGATGGCCGCGTGGTCCGAGCAGCCCACATGAAAGTGCCGCCTCGAGCGCGCGGGATCGAACACGCTGGACATCGCGAACACGCGCTGCGCCCGCACCAGGATGGCCCGAACCTCCTGCTGCAGCGCCACCGCCTTGGGTGTGGGCACCATGGCGCGTCCCCGCTTCACCACGATGTCGTCGCCGCAGGCCTGGCGCAGGCGCGCGAGCGCATGGCTCACGGCCGGCTGCGTCAGCGCCAGGCGGTCTGCCGCGCGCGAGACGCTGCGCTCGCCCACCACGGCATCGAAGACCACCAGCAGGTTGAGATCGAGTCGGCGCAGGTCCATCGCTGAATTATGCATGGCGTTCATGCATTGAGATGGATAAGCATCATTGGACGCCAAGGATGGCGGCGCCTACATTGGCGTGGCGTTCCTTGAACAGACATTCAAGGCATGCATGAGAAGAAAACACCTTGGAGACACCCCCATGCATTCTGAAAGACCCTCTCGATCGCGCCGGCTGCCGGCCCTGCTGCTGGCGATGGCCGTGTGCACCTGGCTCGGCGGTCCCGCGCTGGCCGCCGACTGGCCGGACCGGCCCCTGCGCATCGTGGTGCCGTTCGGCGCCGGTGGCAGCACGGACGCGCTGGCCCGCATCCTGGGTGAGAAGCTCACGGCCGCCGTCGGGCAGCCGGTGGTGATCGAGAACCGCGCGGGCGCCGCTGGCGCCATCGGCGCGCAGGCGGTGGCCAAGGCCCCCGCCGACGGCAGCACCTTCCTGCTGGCCACCAGCAGCACGCATGCCGTGCTGCCGCAGCTTCGACCGCTGCCCTACGACGCGGTGAAGGACTTCACGCCGATCGCCCGGATCGCCTCCGCGCCGAACGTGCTCATGGTCAGCCCGACGCTCAAGGCCGCCACCGTCAAGGAACTGGTGCAGCTGGCCGCGGCGCGAGAAGGCGGTCTGGCCTACTCGTCGAGCGGCAACGGCACGGTCACGCACCTCATCGCCGCCGACTTCGTGCAGCGCGCCGGCATCCGTGCCCGGCACATCCCCTACAAGACCGGCATCCAGGCGCTGCCCGAGCTGAACAACGGCCAGATCGACTTCACCTTCGACAGCATCGTCTGGGCCCTGCCGCAGGCGCAGGCGGGCAAGGTCCGGGCGCTGGCCATCGGCAGCCTGGAGCGCTCACCCCTGGCGCCGGACCTGCCGACGATGCGCGAAGCCGGCTTCACCGGCTTCGACGGCACGACCTGGTTTGCCCTCATGGGGCCGGCCGGGCTGAACCCGAAGATCGTGGCGGAGCTCAACCGCCACGTGAACGCGGTGCTGCGCGACCCCGACCTGCGCGCCCAGTTCGAGCGCCAGGGCGCCGAAGCGCTGGGCGGCACGCCGCAGGACCTCGACAAGCTCGTGCGCGAAGACAGCCGGCGCTGGGCCAACGTCATCACCACCGGCCACATCAAGATCGATCAGTGAACCCACCATCCACCCCCATGACCACCGTC
>NZ_JBWKZH010000101.1:0-15176 GCF_059424305.1 Hydrogenophaga sp. GW456-12-10-14-TSB4
CGGCGGCACCGCCCGTGGGTATGAGAGGCCGGGCGCGCCCAAGTTCCTGGGGGAGGCGGCTCAAATATAAGCGAGCACTGTTCGTCTGTGCGCCGGGACGCACACATGGCCTTTTTCACCCAGGCTTCACAGGGCTTTGATGTTTGGGTACAACCGGGGGCGGACGGGTGGTTGACCAGCATGGAGGGTTTTGTGCATGGGATCGATCGTTGAACGCGCCTTGCTGCCATGGGCGCAAAGAGTCAAGACGCGGGTGAACCTGCCGGTTCGCCTGAGTTGGGGTGAGCGGGGCTCGTCTTCGCTGTCCCTGGGCGAATTCGAGGCGCCCCAGGTCGAGATCCGGGTGCGCGATGCCTCCGCGTTGCCGCTGCTGATCGACCCCGGCCTGGACACCCTGGGCCAGGCCTATGTGGAAGGCCTGATCGACGTGGACGGGTCGATGGCGGACATCCTGGCCGTAGCGCACCGCCTGGCCGAGACCGCCGAGCCCGACGGCGGCCTGCTCGGGCGCCTGCGCCGCCGCTTCGCCCACACGCGCGAGAGCGACAGCGAGGCGATTCAGTACCACTACGACGTGTCCAACGCGTTCTATGCCCAGTGGCTGGACGAGCGCATGGTCTATTCCTGCGGCTACTTCGAGAACGGCGACGAGACGCTGGACGAGGCGCAGGTCAAGAAGATCGACCACATCCTGACCAAGATCCAGCTGCAGCCGGGCCAGCGACTGCTCGACATCGGTTGTGGCTGGGGCGCGCTGGTGCTGCGAGCGGCGCAGAAGTTCGGCGCGCACTGCGTGGGCGTGACGCTGTCAAAGAACCAGCACGAGCTGGCGCGCGAGCGCGTGAAAGCCGCCGGCCTGGAAGACCGCATCGACATCCGCCTGCAGGACTACCGCGACGTGAAGGACGGCCCGTTTGATCGCATCACCAGCGTGGGCATGTTCGAGCATGTGGGCTTGAACCATCTGGCGGCGTATTTCGGGCACATCCGCTCGCTGCTCAAGCCGGATGGTTGGGCCATGAACCACGGCATCACCAGCACCGACCCGCACGACGGCGAGACCCGGCACGGCGGCGGCACCTTCATCGACCGCTACGTGTTCCCGCAGGGCGAGCTGCCGCACATCGGCACCGTGCTGCGCACCATGCAGGAGGGCGGGCTGGAGGCGTTCGACATCGAGAGCCTGCGGCGCCACTACATGCGCACCACGCAGCTGTGGAGCGAGGCTTTCGAGGCGCGCACGGCGCAGATCAAGCCGCTGGTGGACGAGCGCAAATGGCGCATCTGGCGCGTGTACCTGGCGGGCTGCGCCTGGGCCTTCGAGCACGACGAGGTGTCGATCTACCAGGTGATCTGCCGCGCGGCGGGCCAGCCAGCGCAAGGCCTGCCGTGGTCGCGGCGCTTCATGTACCGTTGACCCCCACGCTCCGCCGCTGCGCGGGTCGCTGCCCCCCGAGGGGGCTTCCGCCTTGGGGCGGCCCGGCGGCGGATCGCTACGCGCTGAACCCCAGCACCACCCGCCGGGTGGTGGCGGATTTCTTTTCGATCTTGGTGACCACCACGCGGCCGATCTCGGCCGTGTTGGCCACGTGCGTGCCGCCGCAGGGCTGCAGGTCGACCGGCACGTCGCCCTCGCCGATGCGGATGGTGCGCACCGTGCCGCTGCCGCGCGGCGGCGCCACGCTCATGCTTTTCACCAGCGCCGGGTTGGCATCGAGTTCGGCGTCGGTGATCGCGCCCACGGCCAGCGGGTGGGACTCGGCGACCAGCCGCGCCAGGCCCTGGGTGAGCACGTCCTTGTCGAGCGGGTCGGTCATGTGCAGGTCCATGCGCGCGTAGTCCGGCGTGATCGAGCAGCCGTTCACGGGCACCGGCACGAGGTGGCACAGCAGGTGGGTGGCGGTGTGAAAGCGCATCAGCCGGTGGCGGCGCTCCCAGTCGATGCGGGCGGTGACCGGCATGCCGGCGGCGAGCCGGGCCAGCACGGCGTCCTGCCCGGGCCCGGGCACGTGCACGATGTCGGCGGTGGGCCGGCCTTCGGCGTCCTTGCCCTTGCGGGTGTCGGCGATCGCGACGGCGGTGCCGTCGGCCAGGGTGAGCGTGCCGGCGTCGCCGGCCTGGCCGCCGCCCAGCGGGTAGAACACCGTGCGGTCGAGCACGATGCCGTGCTCATCGATGCGCGCTACCGTGGCGTCGCACTGCTGCAGATAAGCGTCCTGGCGGAAAAGGTCGTGGGTCATCGCGCCATCTTACGGGCGGGCACTTAAGATGCGCGGATGCCCACACCGTCCCGTTTCTGGTCCGACCTCACCACCGCCGATTTCGCCGCGCTGGACACCGCGCGCGCCATCGCCGTGCTGCCCGTGGCCGCCACCGAGCAGCACGGGCCGCACCTGCCGCTGTCGGTCGACACCGACATCGTCAACGGCGTGCTGCGAGCGGCCCTGCCGCACATCGCCGGCGAGCTGCCGGTGCTCGTGCTGCCCACGCAGGCCGTGGGCTACAGCCCCGAGCACACCGGCTTCGCGGGCACGCTCACGCTCAAAATCGAGACCCTGATGCGGGTGTGGACCGAGCTGGCGGAATGTGTGGCCGCCAGCGGCGTGAAGAAGCTCGTGCTGTTCAACGCGCATGGCGGCCAGGTGGGGGCGCTCGATCTTGTGGCACGCGACCTGCGCGCGCGGCTGGGCATGCTGGTCTACAGCGTGAACTGGTTCCATCTGCCGCTGACCGATGCCAAGGGGCACGACCTGAACGCCTTGTTCAGCGCCGAGGAGCACCGCTTCGGCATCCACGCGGGCGAGATCGAGACTTCGCTCATGCTCGCGTTGTCGCCGCAGCGGGTGCATCTGCGCGAGGCCGAGCACTTCCGGTCGGCCTCGCAGGGCCGCGCCCAGCGCTTCCCCATCCTGGGCAACGGCAAGAGCGCCAAGCTGGCCTGGCAGATGCAGGACTACAACCCGCAGGGTGCCGTCGGCAATGCCGCCGCCGCCAGCGCCGACAAGGGGCAGGCCGTGCTCGCCGCTGCCGGGCGCGCGCTGGCCCAGCTCCTGGGCGAGATCGACCGGTTGCCGCCGGACACGCTCACCGACCGCGTCGCCTTTCCGCCCAAGGTCTAGCCTCAGGCGTAGGTCATCCAGTCTCTGAACTCCGCCCGGTCCAGGTGGGGCAGCGTGTTGTAGGTCAGCAGCGTGTGGCGCTTGGGGTTGAACTGGAACTCCGTCACCGCGCTGTTGCGGATGCGCAGGTTCAGCTCGATGGTGGCTTCGGGGCTCAGCCCCAGCACATGCCCCACCGCGGTGGAAATGGGGCCCCCGCTGGACACCAGCAGCACGTTCTGACCCTGGTGGTTCGCCCGCACATGGTCGAGCGCGTCCCTCACGCCGCGCACGAACTCGCTGTAGCTGGGCATGCCTTGCGGGCTCACGGTGCCGGCCATCCATTGCGTGAGGCCGTCGCGCAGCAGGCGGAAGTGGTGGCGGTAGAGTTCGGGCGCCTCTTCGGCGCTGCGCGGTTTCTGCAGGGGGTGCGGGTGGATGGCGCGGATCACCGCCTCGCTGTCGTATTCGTTGAGACCGGCCCAGGGCAGGGGCTCGTGCGCGAGCCCCGCCCCTTCGGCGATCCCGGCCCAGGTCTGCTGGTGCCGGCGCAGGGTGCCGGTGATCACGGCGTCGAACACCAGCCCTCGCTCGGCCCAGTAGCGGCCCAATTGCACGCTCTGGCGCCGGCCCATGTCGCTGAGCTGGTCGTAGTCGTCCGCGCCAAACGAGGCCTGGCCGTGGCGCACAAGGTAGAGGGTTCCCATGGCGGCATTCTGTGGCCGCGCGGCGGCCCGACTTTGTCCCGGCAGCGACTGCGCCGCGCCGGGCAGTCGCGCAGGCGTCTGTCCCGCCTGGGTCGAGACACCGTGAAGGATGTCGGTCGCCCGAACTCGTGCGGCTTTGCGGTCTTTTTCCGTCGCTAGGCGGCACATACCCTGTGCTTCAATCATCGGCATGTGCGTCGTTTCCTGTTGCCATGCTGTTTGACTTGCCCACCCTGCTCGCGATGCGGGTCGGTATCGATGGGCTGACGGCCTTGGCGTTTTTCGGCTTGCTGCGCCGCTACCCGACCATCGGTGGTCCGGGATGGTGGTCGTTGTCGGCCGCGGTGTCGATCATCGGTTCGCTGGGCCTGTGGTTGCGCGGCACCCTGCCCGACGCCGTCGCTTTCGGCGTCGGCAACGCGGCCTTGTGCATTGCCCCTCTGCTCGCCTGGCTGGGGCTGCGAAGTCATCTGCAGTTCCTGCAGCCCGTGGCGCGCGTGGCCTTGGCGACCCTGGTGGCGGCCAGCCTGCAGCTGGTGTTCTTCTTCGGCTGGGACGTGCCGCAGGTTCGCCAGGCCGTGTTTGCGTTTGCGGTGCTCATGGTGCTGGGGCTGGCTTACCGGGACATGGTGAGCGCCGACCCGCAGCGGCGCGTGCCCGAGATGCAGGCTCTCAAGCTGCTGACGGCGGTGGAGTTCGCCGCCATGCTGCTGTTCGCGCTGGCCGGCCCGGTGGCCGGTCTGCCGCTGTCGCAGGTGGGGCCGGTGACGCTGTTCTTCTTCCTGCTCGCGGGCCTGCTGCGCGTGGTGCTCTACGGGGCCCTGGTGACCTACCGCCTGCGGCTCGAAGGGGATCGCGCACGCCAGGGGCTGCTGATCCGCGAGGCGGACTCGCGCGCGCTGATCGAGAACCTGAGCGCGGGGGTGATGGTGTTCCGGCCCAACCACACGCTCTCCAGCATCAACAGCGCGGCGCGCCGCTTCTTCGGCTGGAGCCCGGGCGGGGCGAACAGCGCGCTGCCCGAGCCCACCGGACCGGGCTGGCAGATGCTGCGCGAAGACGGCCAGCCCATGCGCCGCCACGACATGCCGTTCGAGCGCGTGCTCGCCACCGGCCTGCCGGTCAAGAGCGTGGTGGTGGGCGTGCCGGTGGGCGGCGGCGAGGTGCATTGGGCCCTGTTCAACGCCTATCCCGAGAACAACGCCCAGGGCGGTCTGCGCCACGTGGTGCTGACTTTCATCGACATCACCTCGCTCAAGACCGCGCAGGCGGAGCAGAAGGCCCTGCAGTCGCAGCTCTCGCAGTCGCAGAAGATGGAAGCGCTGGGCACGCTGGCCGGCGGCGTGGCGCACGATTTCAACAACATCCTGGCCGCGATCCTGGGCAACGCCGACCTCGCACGGCAGGACCTCACGCGCGATGCGCCGGCGCGCGAAAGCCTGCACGAGATCAGCACCGCCGCGCGCCGGGGCCGCGAGCTGGTGCGGCAGATCCTGGCTTTCAGCCGCCAGCAGCCGGCCGAGCGCACCCGCGTCGACGTGGGCGCCATCCTGGCCGAGACCTGCAACCTCATGCGCGCGGCCTTGCCGCCGCACGCGCAGCTGCTGCACGAGTGCCACCCCGACACGCCGCCGATCCTGGCCGACGCCACGCAGCTCGGGCAGGTGCTGATCAACCTGGGCACCAACGCCGTGCACGCGCTCGAAGGCCGCCCGGGCCGCGTCGAGTGCCAGCTCGACGGCCTGAAGGGCAACGACCCCCGGCTGCCGCCCGAGGTGGCCAAGGCCTGCGCCGAAGCCAAGGTGGGCGCGGTGCGCCTGCGGGTGAGCGACAACGGCTGCGGCATGACCGAGGCCGTGCGCGGCCGCATCTTCGAGCCCTTCTTCACCACCAAGGTGGTGGGGCGCGGCACCGGCCTGGGTCTGCCGGTGGTGCTGGGCATCGTGCAGGTGCACGGCGGCGCCATCGATGTCGAGAGCGAGCCCGGGAAGGGGACCACCTTCACGCTCTACTTCCCGGCCGCGCCCGATGGTCCGCCCATCGCTTCCCTTGGTCCTGCGGTTGGACATGGCGCGGCCGATCCCGTCACAATGATCCCTCGCTCAACCGAAGGCCCCCAGACCGCCCCTATGGAGACCCCACCCATGGCAGACGCCCCGCCAGCGGACCAGCCCCACATCCTCTACCTCGACGACGACGACACGCTGGTCTTCCTGGTGCGCCGCCTGCTCGAGCGCCGCGGCTACCGCGTGACGTCCTTCACCGACCAGCAGCAGGCGGTGAAGGCCGTGCGCGAGCAGCCCGAGGCGTTCCAGCTGCTGCTGACCGACTACAACATGCCGGGCATGTCGGGGCTGGATGTGGCGCGTGCGGTGCTGGCGATCAACCCGAAACTGCCGGTTGCCGTCGCCTCCGGCTACATCACCGACGAACTGCAGGCCGAAGCCAAGACGGCCGGCGTGCGCGAGGTGGTGTTCAAGACCGATGCGGTCGAGGCCTTCTGCGAGGTGGTGGCTCGTCTGGTCAAGCCAGACTGAAGCAACGGCATCCAGAGGCATCAAGGGTCCGGCTTCGCCGGCCCGAAATGCCGTCCCCCCTCCCAGCGCCGAAGGCGCGCCAGAGAGGGGGGAAGCCGCGAAGCGGCGCAGGGGGGAGTCTCACTCCTCTACAAATGCTTCCTCGCGCTTGGCCTTGACCGAGGGCAGCAGCACCACGACCAGCAGCACCACGGCAATGGCCAGCAGGCTGGCGGACATCGGGCGCGTGACCAGCACGCTCCAGTCGCCGCGCGAGATCAGCAGCGCGCGCCGCAGGTACTCTTCCATCATCGGGCCCAGGATCAGGCCCAGCAGCAACGGCGCCGGCTCGCACTTGAGCTTGTGGAACAGGTAGCCGATCACGCCGAAGATGGCGACCATCCAGATCTCGAAGGTGTTGTTGTTCTCCGAGTACACACCCACCGCACAGAACAGCACGATGGCCGGGAACAGCCACTTGTAGGGAATCGTCAGCAGCTTGATCCACATGCCGATCAGGGGCAGGTTGAGCACGATCAGCATCAGGTTGCCGATCCACATCGAAGCGATCAGGCCCCAGAACAGTTCGGGGTTGCTGGTCATGACCTGCGGGCCCGGCTGGATGTTGTGGATGGTCATCGCACCCACCATCAGCGCCATCACGGCGTTGGGCGGAATGCCCAGCGTGAGCAGCGGGATGAACGAGGTCTGCGCACCGGCGTTGTTGGCCGACTCGGGGCCCGCCACACCGCGGATGTTGCCCTGGCCGAACGGCACTTCGCCCTTCTTGAGCTTGATCTTCTTCTCGATCGTGTACGAGGCGAAGGCCGACATCAGCGCACCGCCGCCGGGCAGGATGCCCAGCACCGAACCCAGGGCCGTGCCGCGCAGCACCGCCGGCGTCATGCGCTGGAAGTCTTCCTTGGTCGGCATCAGGCCCTTGACCTTGGCCGTGAAGACCTCGCGCTGGTCCGACGGCGTGGCCAGGTTGGCGATGATTTCACCGTAGCCGAACACGCCCATCGCGATGGCGATGAAGCTGATGCCGTCGGTGAGTTCGGGGATGTCGAAGCTGTAGCGCGCCACGCCCGAGTTCACGTCGGTGCCCACGAGGCCGAAGGCCAGGCCGAGCAGGATCATGGCCACCGCCTTGAGCAGCGAGCCCGAGGCCAGCACCACGGCGCCGATCAGGCCCAGCACCATCAGCGAGAAGTACTCGGCCGGGCCGAATTTCAGGGCCACTTCGGTCAGGGGCGGCGCGAAGGCCGCGAGGATCAGGGTGCCGGCGCAGCCGGCGAAGAAGGAGCCCAGGCCGGCCGCGGCCAGCGCGGGCCCGGCCCGTCCCTTGCGCGCCATCTGGTAGCCGTCGATCACGGTCACCACCGAGGATGCTTCGCCCGGCAGGTTGACCAGGATGGCGGTGGTGGAGCCGCCATACTGCGCGCCGTAGTAGATGCCGGCGAGCATGATCAGCGCCGCTTCCGGCGGCAGGCCGTAGGTGGCGGGCAGCAGCATGGCGATGGTGGCGACCGGGCCGATGCCGGGCAGCACGCCGATCAGCGTGCCCAGCAGGCAGCCGACAAAGGCGTAGATGAGGTTCTGCGCCGTGAAGGCGACGCCGAAGCCGATCGAGAGGTTGGTGATCAGATCCATGGTTCTTGTCTTGTGGGGGGCGTGGTCACGCGCATCAGCCGATGAAGGCCGGCCAGATCGGGAAGTTCAGCTTGAGCGCGAGCTCGAAGGCGATGTAGCTGCCGATCGACAGGACGGTGGCGAGCACGAACACCTCCTTGGCCTTGAACTGGTCGCCGGCCAGGCTGGCGACGAAGGTGAGGGCGTAGATCGCGACGATCAGGCCCATGGCCGGCAGGCCCCAGCTGTGCACGCCCACCAGCAGCACGCCGAAAATCAGGTTGGCGCCGATGATGAAGATGAGGGGGCGCCAGGCGATGCGGCCGATCGGCTCGCCATCTTCCGTCTTCACCGTCAGGGCCTTGAGCGTGATGAGCACGCCCATGATGGCGATGAGCACGCCCACCACCAGGGGGAAGTAGCCCGGGCCCATGCGGGCCCCGGTGCCCACGTTGTAGGTGGTGGCACCCCAGGCGAAGGCCACACCGAACGCGCTGAACAGCACGCCCGAGGCAAAGTCTCTCTGACTCTTGATTCTCACGATGTCTCCTGAAAAGGCGTTGATCACCGGCGCCCGGACAGGGCTCGGCGAGGGCACAGGACGTGCGCCGCGCGATGGTAAGAAGAGCGTGAGCGTGTGTGGGTGACCAAAACATTGCCGTTTGGCAATGTGGGCCGCTGCGGATGGCTTCAGCGGTTGGGCCGCGGCAGTTCGATGACGGCGCGCAGGCCCGGTGCCGCGTTCTCGAAGTGCAGGCGCCCGCCGTGCAGCGCGGCCACCGCCTGCACGCTGGCCAGCCCCAGGCCATGTCCCGGGGTGTCGTCGCGCTGGAGGCGGTGGAAACGCGTGCCCAGCCGCGCCAGCTCGGCGTCGGGCACGCCGGGGCCGTTGTCCTGCACGGTGAGCCGCACGCCCTGGGGCATCTCCTGCGTGCCCACCCGGATCACGGCACCCGGGCCGGCGTACTTGAGCGCGTTGTCGAGCAGGTTGGCCAGGGCGCCGGCCAGCAGGTCGCGGTCGCCGGGCAGCTGGGCGTCGTCGGCCGGCTCGCGCCGCAGCTCGGCGCCCTGGGCTTCCGCGACCGCCTCGTAGAGATCCACCACGTCGTCGGCGATCACATCGAGCGCCACCGGCGTGAAGCTGCGGCGCCGCGCGCCGGCCTCGGCCTCGGCGATCTGCAGCAGCTTCTCGAACACCAGGGTGAGTTCTTCGATCTCGCGGATGGCCGCACCGATGGCCTCGCGCCGCTGCACCGGGCCCATGTCCGCCTGCTCCGCACTGCGCAGGCGCACCAGGATGCGCGTGAGTGGCGTGCGCAGGTTGTGCGCGATGGTGTTGGAGACATGGCGAACCCCGTCCATCAGCGACTCGATGCGGTCGAGCATGGTGTTGATCTCGCGGTTGAGCAACGCGAACTCGTCGTCCTCGCCCGACTCGGGCACGCGCTCTCTCAGCTCGCCGGCCGTGGCGATGCGCTTGGCCGTGAGGCGCACCGCGCTCACGCTGCGCTCGAGTTCCTGGCGGAACACGAAGGTGCCGCCGATCAGCAGCAGCACGGCCACGATGCCGGCGGCCGCGCTCGCGCTGGCCACCAGCGATTCGATCAGTTCCTGGTCCCGCAGGTCCTGCCCGACCACCAGCACGCCGCCGTCGGGCAGGGCGCGCGTGACGAGGTAGGCGTTCACGCTTCGCCCGTGGCGTTCCACGCGCCGCTGTGTCGGCCCGGCGTTCGCTGCGCCGTCGGGCAGGCGGTCGAGGTTGCCCGCAAGGGCTTGGCCTTCGCGGTCGGTCAGCAGGTAGATTTCGCTGTCGGAGTCCCGGCCGTCCGTCAGCGCCCGGGTGATGGCGGCGGCGGCCATCGAGGCACCGCCCTCGTTCACGTTCTCCATCAACTGCTGGGCGGCCAGGCTCACCTGCCGCGCCATGCGCTGGTGCAGCACACCGACCGTCTGCAGGTAGACGATGGCCAGGGCCGCCAGCATGGTGACGGCGACCAGGAAGCCGTAGTAGAACGCGAGGCGAAAACCGACCGAGCGCCAGAGCCCGCGCAAGCGCTCGATCATGCGCTGGTGTCGTCGGCTGCGATGCGGTAGCCGATGCCGCGCACGGTGTGGATCAGCGGCGGCGCGCCGCCTGCGTCGAGCTTGCCGCGCAGGCGGCTGACCTGCACATCGATCACGTTGGTCTGCGGATCGAACTGGTAGTCCCACACGGCTTCGAGCAGCATGGTGCGGGTCAGCACCTGGCCGGGGTGGCTCATCAGGTAGGCCAGCAGGCGGAACTCGCGCGGCTGCAGCGCCACCGGCCGGCCGCCGCGTTCCACGTGGCGGCTCGCGAGATCGAGCTTGAGGTCGGCGACCTGCAGCGTGCGGATCGGCGGGCCGGGGCGCGAGCGCCGCACCAGGGCCTCGGCCCGCGCAGCGAGTTCGGAGAAGGCGAAGGGCTTGGTCAGGTAGTCATCGCCGCCGGCCTTGAGGCCTCGCACGCGCTCGTCGAGGGCGCTCAGCGCGCTGAGCACCAGCACCGGTGTCTTCTTGCCCAGGCCGCGCAGGGTCGAGAGAATGGAGAGACCGTCGACCTCGTTGGGCAGCATGCGGTCCAGGATGATCAGGTCCCACGGCTCGCTGGTGGCCCGGCCCAGCGCTTCCATGCCGTCGCGGCAGATCACGACCACGTGGCCGAGTGCGCGAAAGCCGTTGGCGATATAGCGGGCGTTGTCCGCGTCGTCTTCCACCACCAGGCAGCGCCACATCACGGTGGCTTCCATCAGGCCTTCGCCCCTTCACTCAGATCGAACATCGCTTGCACTCCGCGTTTTTGCCGGGTGCCCATTCTGCTTGATTCGCTCCGGCGTCACCCCTGGGCGAGCACGCCGGCCAGGGTGGCGCTGTCCACGTTGCCGCCGCTCAAGGTGGTGCCCACCACCTGGCCCCGCAGCGCGGCGCGCTCCTGCCAGGCGGCGGCGAAGCTGGCCGCGCCCGCGCCTTCGGCCACGTTGTGGGTGTCCGCGAACAGCATGCGCATGGCCTGCGCCACCTCCGCATCGGTGACCTGCACGGTGCGCTCCAGGTGCGGCCGCAGCACCTCGAGCGCGTCGGCATCGGCCACGCGGCAGGCCATGCCGTCGGCCAGGGTGGTGGTCACGGGGGCTTCGACCACCCGGCCGGCGGCCAGCGAATCGGCGTAGGTCGTGGCGTGGGCGCTGACCACGCCGACGATGCGCACCGGGTGCCGCAGTGCCAGCTTGGCGGCGATCGCCGAGCAAGCGCCCGATCCCTGGCCGATCGGCACGTAGACCACGTCGAGCGCCGGCACCGCGCGAAAGAATTCCCACCAGTAGGTGCTCACGCCTCGCAGCAGATCGGCGTGAAAGCTTGGAACCATGTGTGCGCCGCTGTCGGCGGCGAGCTCGATGGCGCGCTCGCGGCTGGCCTGGAAGTCGTCGCCATGTTCGATCAGCGTGACCCCGAGCGCGCGCATGGCGGCGTTTTTCTCCACCGAGTTGCCGTGTGGCACGACGATGGTGCAGGCCACGCCATGGGCGCGCGCGGCCCAGCCGATGCTCTGGCCGTGGTTGCCGCGCGTGGCGCTGATGACCTCGCGCGGCAGCCCGCCCCGGGCTTTGAGCCGGTCGAAGTAAGTCAGCCCGCCCCGGATCTTGAACGCACCCGCCGGCGTGTGGTTCTCGTGCTTGACCCAGCAGTCGGTGCCCAGGCGCGCGCTGAGCGTGGCCCAGCGGTATTGCGGCGTGGGGCCGAAGTCGCGGTAGACCACCTGCGCGGCGGCCTCGATGTCGTGCAGCGTCGGCAGCAGGTGGTTCATGGCGGAGACAGCAGGCTGAGCCGGCCGTGGGTCGGGGTGTCGAGTTCGGCCGCGAGGCCGGCCGGGCCGTCGCTCACGGTGATGCCCGGCAGGCCCACGGCCTGCAGGGCCGCGCGCAGCCCGGCGGCGCCCGCATGGCGCAGGTGCAGGCGGCGCAGCGCCACGCCGCTGGCGGGCATGTGCCGCGTGGGGTGCGTGCCGTTCCACTGGATCAGCGTGGGCAGGGCGCCGTTGAAGAGGCGCTGGCCGTCGTCGCGCACGCTGATGCGCCATTGCAGCAGGCCGTGCGCGGTCTGGCGCGAGGCGTTCACCACCGGGCCACGCTGGATACCGATGGCGCGCAGCGCCGCGAGGGACGCGTCGATGTCGGGCACGCGCGCCACCCAGTGCACGAGCTGGGGGCCTTGGCGCTGCAGGCGCTGTTGCAACGCGGGGTCGTCGAGGTCGAACCAGCGGCGCTGGTGGGCCGCGCGGGTCGGCGTGGCGCGCGGGTCGATGGCGATGACTTCCAGGTAGGCATCGGGCGCCTCGCCACCGTCGAGCCGCAGCAGGCGGTTGTGGGTGCCGAACAGCGGGTGTTCCCCGCCCGGGCCGGGCACGACGCCCAGCGTGGCTTCGCACCAGGCCACGCCTTCGTCGAGCGTGCGCGCGGCCACCACCAGGTGGTCGATCTGCGCGCGGGACTCAGGCACAGGGCCTCCCGGTGGTCACAGCGACACCTGGCCGTCGATGCAGGTGACGGAGGCGCCGCCGACCCAGATGCTGCCCTCGGCATCGCGGTGGATGTGCACCCGGCCAGCGCGCGCCATGGCGGTGCCTTGCGCAGCGACGTAGTCCGGTGGCGCCATGCCCGCGCCGATCAGCCACTGCGCCACGGCGGCGTTGAGGCTGCCGGTCACCGGGTCCTCGCTCAAGGTCTGATGGCCCTGGAAGAAGGCGCGCACCTCGAAGGCCGTGTCCGAGCCGGCGGGCTGCGGGCCCACGAGGCCGATCTCCAGCCCGGCGAGCAGCTGCGCATCGGGCCGCACCGCGAGCACCTGCGCGGCCGAGCGCAGCATCACGCCGCGCCAGGGTGGCCCGTTCTCGCACCAGGCATGCGCCACGATCTCGTCGCGCGCCAGGCCCAGGCCGCGCGCGATCAGGGCCACGTCGGCCTCGTCGAGCGGGCCGCTGCGCCGCAGCGGCGGCGCGGCGAAGGCCAGGCGCTCGCCGTCGCGCCGGATGCGCACCAGGCCCACGCCGCATTCCTGCACCACGTGGGCTTCGGCCTGGGGGCGGCCGCCGGCCTGCAGCCAGGCGTGGCAGGTGCCCAGCGTGGGATGGCCCGCGAAAGGCAGCTCCCGGCCGGGGCAGAAGATGCGCACGCGGTAGTCGGCACCGGCCGCGCGGCCTTCGTCGGTGGGCGGCAGCACGAAGGTGCATTCCGAGAGGTTGGTCCAGTCGGTGAACTGCTGCATGGTCTCGGTGTTCAGGCCGCTGCCGTCGAGCACCACCGCCAGCGGGTTGCCGCGGTAAGGCGTTTCGGTGAAGACGTCGACTTGCTTGAAGGGGCGTTGGGCCATGGGAAGGTTCTCCGGGTGCATCAGGACAGGGGCAGGTCGAGCACGCCCCGGCTCGCGGGCCGTGCCAGCCAGCCTGCGTACCAGCGTTCGAGGTGCGGCCACGCGGGGCGCGGCTGCGGCAGGCCCCACCAGCGGTGCACTTCGCAGGCGATGGGGATGTCGGCCATGGTGAGCGCATCGCCGGCCATGAAGGCCTGGTGCGACAGGTGCTCATCGAGCATCGCGAACAGTGGCTCGGTGGCGGCCACCGATTGCGCGATCACCTGGGCGTTGCGCTGCTCCGCTGGTGTGCGGAACCATTGCTTGAAACCCGGGCTGCCCGCGGGGTTGAGCGTGGTCTGTTGCCAGTCCATCCAACGCTCGGCGTCGAAGCGCTGGCGCAGGTCGGTGGGGTAGAGCCGGTTCTCGCGCGCGCACAGGTAGCGCACGATGGCGTTCGATTCCCAGAGCGTGAAGTCGCCGTCCTGCAGCAGCGGCACCAGGCCGTTGGGGTTGCGCCGGCGGTAGTCGGGCGTGTCCACAATGCCGTGGGCCAGGCCGGCGTCGGTGCGCGGCAGCTCGAGGCCAAGCACCTGCGCGCACAGCACGACCTTGCGCACATTGATCGAGCTCAGACGGCCCCACAGCTGCAACATGGACTCAGGCCTTCTGCTGTTCGCGGATGGCCTGGGCCAGCGCGGCGATGCCGATGCGGATCTGCTCCACGCTGGCGGTGACGAAGCTCAGGCGCAGGGTGCGCGCGTCGGGCTCGTCGGCGTAGAACGCGGCCCCGGGCACGAAGGCCACGCCCTTGTCCACCGCACGCGGCAGCAGGTCGATGGCGTTCATGCCTTCGGGCAGGCGCACCCAGAGGAACATGCCGCCGTCGGGCGAGTTCCACTGCACGTCCAGGCCCTGCATCTCCTGCGTGAGGCTGGCCAGCATGGCCGCGCACTGGCTCTTGTAGAGCGCGCGGATGGTGGGCACGTGGCGGTCCAGGAAGCCGTCCTTGAGCACCTCGGCCACCATGCGCTGGTTGAAACCGGGGCTGTGCAGGTCGGCCGCCTGCTTGGCTTGCAGCAGCTTGGGGAAGACCGCCTTGGGGGCGACGATGAAGCCCAGCCGCAGCCCGGGGGCGAGCACCTTGGAGAACGAACCCAGGTAGATGCAGCCTTCGGGGTTGCGCGCGCTCAGCGGCAGCGGCGGCGGGGTGTCGAACCAGAGGTCTCCATAGGGGTTGTCTTCCACGATCGGCAGGCCGTGCGCGGCCGCGCTGGCCACCAGCGCGGCGCGGCGCGCCTCGCTCATGCTGCGGCCGGTGGGGTTCTGGAAGTTGGGCAGCACATAGAGAAAGCGCGCGCGGTTCGAGCCGCTGCCCACGCGGCGTTCGAGGTCACCCACGTCGACGCCCTCGGCGTCGCTGGCCACGGCCTCAATGACCGGCTCCATGGGGGTGAAGGCCTGCAGCGCGCCGAGGTAGGTGGGCGTTTCCACCAGCACGCGGCTGTCGGTATCGATCAGCACCTTGGCCACCAGGTCCAGGCCCTGCTGGCTGCCGGTGGTGATGAGCACCTGCGCCGGGTCCACCGCCCAGGGCAGTTGCGCCGCCACGGCTTCGCACAGCGGGCCGTAGCCTTCGCTGGCCGAGTATTGCAGGGCGGCCAGGCCGTCTTCGCGCAGCACCTTGGCGCAGGCGTCCGCGAAGGCGCTCACCGGGAAGGTCTTGGGCGAGGGCAGGCCGCCGGCGAAACTGATGATGCCGGGCTTCTCGGTGACCTTGAGGATCTCCCGGATCACCGAGGGGTTCATGCGCTCGGCACGGCGGGCCAGCGTCCAGGGCGTGGCGGTGGTGGGGGTGG
>NZ_JBWKZH010000102.1:0-15073 GCF_059424305.1 Hydrogenophaga sp. GW456-12-10-14-TSB4
CCCCAACACCACCCCCACCTCGCCGACCTCCTCCATGGGGCCGGCGGATTACCTGACGAGAATCCTGAACGCCCGGGTCTACGACGTCGCCGTCGAATCCGCGCTGGAGCCCGCCAACAACCTGAGCCGCCGGCTGCACAACACGGTCCTGCTCAAGCGGGAAGACCAGCAGCCCGTGTTCAGCTTCAAGCTGCGCGGGGCCTACAACAAGATGGCGCACCTGACGCCAGAACAGCTGAAGAAGGGCGTCATCTGCGCTTCGGCGGGCAACCACGCCCAGGGCGTGGCGCTGGGCGCCCGCAAACTCGGCACACGGGCGGTGATCGTGATGCCGACCACCACGCCCCAGGTCAAGATCGATGCCGTGCGCGGCTTTGGCGGTGAAGTCGTTCTGCACGGCGACAGCTATTCCGACGCCTACGCCCATTCCCTCACCCTGCAAAAGAAGCAGGGACTCACTTTCGTGCACCCTTTCGATGACCCGGACGTCATCGCCGGCCAGGGCACGATCGCCATGGAGATCCTGCGCCAGCTCCAGAGCCTGGGCTCCGACCACCTCGATGCCGTGTTCGTCGCCATCGGCGGCGGCGGCCTCATCTCGGGCGTGGCGAACTACATCAAGGCCGTGCGCCCCGAAATCAAGGTGATCGGCGTGCAAACGACCGACTCGGACGCCATGCTGCGCTCGGTCCAGGGCGGTGAGCGCGTCACACTGGCCGATGTCGGCCTGTTCGCGGACGGCACGGCGGTCAAGCAGGTCGGCGAGGAAACCTTCCGCATCGCGCGCGACCTGGTCGACGGCTACATCACGGTGGACACAGATGCGGTGTGCGCCGCGATCAAGGACGTCTTCGTGGACACCCGCAGCATCGTCGAGCCCTCGGGCGCGCTGGCGGTGGCGGCCATCAAGCAGTACGTGGCGCAGCACAAGACGCGCGGCGAGACCTATGCTGCCATCCTTTGCGGCGCCAACATGAACTTCGACCGGCTGCGCTTCGTGGCCGAGCGCGCAGAGGTGGGCGAGGAGCGCGAGGCGCTGTTCGCCGTGACCATCCCCGAAGAGCGCGGCAGCTTCCGCCGCTTCTGCGAAGCCATCGAAAAGCTGCCCGGCGGTCCGCGCAACGTGACCGAGTTCAACTACCGCATCCACGACGGCAATGCGGCCCACGTGTTCGTGGGGCTGACCACCCACGGCAAGGGCGAGTCCGGCAAGATCGCCGCCAACCTGATCCGGCACGGCTTCGAGACGCTGGACCTCACGCACGACGAACTGGCCAAGGAACACATCCGGCACATGGTGGGCGGGCATTCGCCCCTGGCCCACGACGAGCGCCTGCTGCGCTTCGTGTTCCCGGAACGGCCGGGCGCGCTGCTCAAATTCCTGAGCCTGATGCGCCCCGGATGGAACATCAGCCTGTTCCACTACCGCAACCAGGGCGCCGACTACGGCCGCATCCTGGTCGGCCTTCAGGTACCGGCGAAGGATCACAAGGCCTTCGACAAGTTTCTCGACACCCTGGGTTATCCGTACGTGGAAGAAACCAACAATCCGGTGTACCGTCTGTTCCTCAAAAGCTGACACGCACCATGGCCCTCGACCCCGTCTTTGAACCGATCACCCGACGGGCTCCCGAGTTGCCCGCCAACCTGAAGCTCCCGCACATCGCGGCCACGACGGACACGCTGCTGGACCACTCGGTCATGCTGCGCCTGGCGCCCGAGGGCATGCCCGATCACGCCCTGGGCCGTCTGGAATCCCTGGTGCTGCAGCTGGCCCGCATCCAGCACGGCAGCCCCCTGCCGTTTGACCTGCTGGTCTTCGACTCGCCGCAGCTGGTGGTGTTCGCCGCCGACCACGGCATTGCCGACGAAGGCATGTCGGAGCTGGCCCAGTCCATGACCTGCGAGCACGTGCTCCAACTGCTGCTCGGCGCCGCGCCGGTCAACGCCCTGGCCCA
The DNA here is from genome assembly GCF_059424305.1 of Hydrogenophaga sp. GW456-12-10-14-TSB4. NCBI lineage: Bacteria > Pseudomonadati > Pseudomonadota > Betaproteobacteria > Burkholderiales > Comamonadaceae > Hydrogenophaga > Hydrogenophaga sp. GW456-12-10-14-TSB4. The sequence continues at coordinate 1,959 of NZ_JBWKZH010000102.1, forward strand.
GATGCACGGCTTCGATGTCACGGTGGTCGATGCGGGCGTGGCCACCCACATCAACCTGCCCGACGATGCCCGGCGCAAGGCGCCGCTGCTGCTGCGCAAGATCGGCTACGGCACCCGCAACCTGATGATCGGCCCGGCCATGTCGCAGGCGCAGGCCGTCTCGGCCTTGCATGCCGGCATGGACGTGGTGCGCCACCTCCCCGGCAACGTGATCGCGCTGGGCGACGTGGGCGTGGCCAACAACGTCAGCGCGTCCATGCTGCTCTCGCGCCTGTGCGGCGTGCCCTTGTCCGATGCCTGCGGGCGCGACGACTTCCAGGGTGCGGGTCTTCACGAAGATCAGCACCCTCAGCGCATCGAAAAACTCGCCGCCGCCGCCAGCCGGCACCGCAAGGCCCTGGGCCCGCTGGATGCCCTGGCCGCACTGGGCGGTTTTGAAATCGCCATGATGGCCGGCGCCATGCTGCAGGCCGCCGCCGAGCGCCGGGTGGTGCTGGTGGACGGCTACGTGGCCGGCGCAGCCGCCCTGGTGGCGCGAGGCCTGGTGCCCGCCGTGGCTGACTACCTGGTGTTCGGCCACCGGTCGGCAGAGAGCGGACACCGCCTGATGCTGATCCATCTGCAGGCGCAGCCGCTGCTGGACATGGGCATGCGCATGGGCCAGGGCACCGGTGCCCTGCTGGCCTGGCCTCTGCTGCTCGCGGCCCAGGGTTTGCTCGAGCGCTGAGCCCGGGAATCAGGGTGCGTTGGGAGGCTCGGGGAGCGTGAGCTCCACCGAGGCGGGCGCTTCCAGCGAAGGGCCCAGATGCACGGCACGGCGCGTGACGGATTGCAGCACCAGACCACCGTCCAGCGACGACCCGAGGCGGTAAGGCCTCGGCGGCTGACCATCCACCCCGATCAGCGCCGCACCGTCCCGGGTGCCGACCGAGACCACCCCCAGCAAGCTGTAGCGGGGCGGCGCTGCGCTGGCCACCGCACCCGTGGACGTTGCAGCGGGCAGTGCCCCCAGCGAGCGGGCCACGGCAGCTGTGTCGGCCACCACCTGCGCCGGCGCCATGGCCGACACCGGGGTCACCGGCGAGCGGCCCCAGGCCAGCAACACCCAGTAACCGGCGCTCAGGCCCGCCGCCAGCCAAAGCAGGCCCGCGGCGACGGTCGGCCCTCGACGTCCCGCGGTCTGCAGGGCGGCAGGGCTCTCCATCAGAAAGCCGGAATGGCCGAACGCGGGTGCCTTGTTCATATGGGCGCATTATGATCGACGACCACCGGTTTCCGGCCTGGCCCCCGGGCCCTTTCCACAGGCCTTTGTTCGCGGGAGATTGATTTGCCACACCTGACCACCCCCACCCTGCGCACGCCGACCATCGCGGCCCGCCTCACCCGCACCCTGCAGCGCGGCTTCACCCTCATCGAGCTCATGGTGGTGCTGGTCATCATCGGCGTGCTCGCGGCCCTGATCGTGCCCAACGTGCTGGACCGCGCCGACGACGCGCGCGTGACCGCCGCCAAGACCGACGTCAACAACCTGATGCAGGCGCTCAAGCTCTACCGCCTGGACAACCAGCGCTACCCGACGAACGAGCAGGGCCTGAACGCGCTGGTGGCCAAGCCGACCGCCGGCCCCGTGCCGCCGAACTGGCGCCCCTACCTCGACAAGCTGCCCGGCGACCCCTGGGGTCGCCCGTACCAGTACATCAACCCGGGCCTGAGGGGCGAGGTGGACGTGCTGTCGCTCGGCGCCGACGGCCAGGCCGGCGGCGAGGGCAAGGACGCCGACATCGGCAGCTGGCAGTGAACCGACTGCTTTCTTGATCATGCCCAGCAAGGCACACGGCTTCACCCTGCTCGAGCTCATGGTGGTGCTGGTGATCGTGGCCTTCGCCACGGCCGGTGTGACCGTGGCCTTGCGCGACGACGGCGCCACCCGCCTGGAGCGCGAGGGCCTGCGGCTGACCGCCATGCTGGAGTCCGCCCGCGCCCAATCGCGCACCAGCGGCCTGCCGGTGGTCTGGCGCAGCCTGCCCCAGGGTTTCGAGTTCATCGGCCTGCCGACCCAGGCCGGCACCGGCTCGCTCACCGGGCCCCGCCCCTGGCTCAACCAGGACACCCAGGCCCAGGTGCTGCAACCGCCGGGCGCGCAAACCCTGGTGCTGGGCCCTGAACCGCTGATCGCGGCGCAACGCGTGGTGCTGGTCCAGGGGGACCGGCGCATCACGCTGGGCACCGACGGCCTCGCCCCCTTCACCGTGCTGGCCGCCACCCCATGACCCGCCCGCGCGGCTTCACGCTGATCGAGGTCCTGGTCGCCCTCGCGGTGGTCGCCATCACCCTCGCCGCCGGTTTGCAGGCCACCGGCGCCCTCACCCGGGCCTCCGGCCGACAGAGCGACCAATGGCTGGCCCAGCTCTGCGCCGAGAACGAGCTCACCCGCCTGCGCCTGCAACGCCAGCTGCCCGGCACCGGCGACACCGACACCGCGTGCGCACAGGCCGGGCGCGAGATGCGCGTGCGCGTCTCGGTGCTGCCCACGCCCAACCCCAATTTCCGGCGCGTGGACACCGTGGTCGAAGCGGCTGTCGACGGCGTGAACGTGCGCCTGCTGAGCCTTTCCACCGTCATGGGCCGGTACTGAAACCATGAAACCCGCGCGTGGCTTCACCCTCGTCGAGCTCCTGGTGGCCATCGTCGTGATGTCCATGCTGGCGCTGCTGAGCTGGCGCTCGCTGGACGGCATGACGCGCACCCAGAAAATCACCCAGCAACGCGCCGACGACCTGCTGCGCATGCAGGCGGCGATGGGCCAGTGGGCCGCCGACCTGGACGCCCTGATCGACACCGGCGAAGTCAACGCGCTCGACTTCAACGGCCAGGTGCTGCGCATGACGCGGCGCGACAGCGGCGAGACCGGCCTGGACAGCCGGGGCATCCGGGTCGTGGCCTGGACGCGCCTGACCGGCGTGGCCCTGGCCGGCCTGCCGCAGATCTCGTCGAGCATCAACGCCAGCGGCCAATGGGTGCGCTGGCAATCCGGCCCCGTGCTGCGGCGCGACGAACTGGCGCGCGCCTGGCAGCGGGCCGGTGAATGGGGGCGAGGTGCCCTGTCCTCCCAGGCCGGCAATGCGGGCGCCGACAGCGCCATCGCCCTGCTCGGCATCGACAACTGGCAGCTCTTCTACCACCGGGGCGAAACCTGGGGCAACCCACAGTCCTCCACCGGCAACGAAGAGCCCGTGGGCGGCCCGGAGGGCTCGCGCACCGGCAGCCTGCCCAACGGCGTGCGCCTGGAACTCGTGCTCGGCACCGGCGAAGGCCTCAGCGGCAGCCTGGTGCGCGACTGGGTCCGCCCCACCCTGGAAGCGGGACGCTGATGAGGCCCCCACGCTCCACCGCTGCGCGGGTCGCTGCCCCCCGAGGGGGCTGGCCTTGCTTGGGGCGGCCCGGCGCTGCGGCCATTCCCGCTTCGGGTCGAACCCAGAAGGGCGCCGCCCTGCTGCTCGCCATGCTCGTCGTCACGTTGGTGGCGACCCTGGCCTCGGCCGCGCTGTGGCAGCAGTGGCGCTCCGCCGAGGTCGAACAGGCCGAGCGGCGGCGGGTGCAGGCCGGCTGGGTGCTGACCGGTGCGCTCGACTGGGCGCGCCTGATCCTGCGCGAGGACGCGCGCGACAACCAGAGCAGCGGCAACGCCGACCACCTGGGCGAGCCCTGGGCCATGCCGCTGGAAGAGGCGCGCCTGTCCAGCTTTCTCGCCGCCGACAAGAACAACAACACCGACGGCATGCTGGAGGCCTTTCTCTCCGGCGAAGTGATCGACATGCAGTCGCGCATGAACTTCCTGAACGTGGTGCGCACCGTCGGTGCGGGCGCCCAGGCCAAGGTGGAACTCTCCGAAGCCGACATGCGCAGCTTCGCCAAGCTCTATGAACAGCTCGGGCTGCCGACCTCCGAGCTCAACACCGCCGCCAACGAGCTGCGCACCACCATGAGCCTGGCGCTGAGCGATCCCCTGCCCTCGCGCACCGCCCTGGTCCCGCGCAAGTTCTCGCAACTGGCCTGGCTGGGCATCAGCCGCAACAGCCTGGCCGTGCTCGAACCCCACGTCACCGTGCTGCCCACCCGCACCACGCTCAACCTCAACACCGCCAGCGCGCAGGCCATCTGCGCCAGCGTGCCGGGCCTGGACATGGCCCAGGCCCGGCAAATCACCAGCGCGCGCGGACGCGAACCGTTCAAGAGCCTGGCCGACGCCAGTGCCGTCGTGCCCGCCATGACGGGTCAACTGTCGGATCTTTACCACGGTGTGCGCAGCAACCACTTCGAGGTGCGCGGGCGCCTGCGGCTCGACGACACCATCATCGAAGAGCGCTCTCTCGTCGTGCGCAACAACCTGGATGTGCGCGTGAGCTGGCGCGAGCGGTTTGCCCGGCGTTGAAGCGGCCTGCCTTTCCCGTGCAAGAGATACCCCTGGGAGTCACTCAGGGTCTCTAGAATGAGGGGCTCTCCGCCCAGTAACACCTTCGCATGACCGCATCACCGTGCTGATCGTCACTCCCTCGGACTTCTCTGCTGCGCCTCCTGCAGGACCCACGGCCCTCTTCGACTGGGCCACGTCCAGCAACGGCCAGCAGATCACCGACCACGGTCAGTGCGCCGCCGCCTTGCTCCCCCGGGACGACGACGTGGTGCTCGTGCTGCCGCCCCGCGCGGTCTCCTGGCACCGGGTCGCCCTGCCCAAGGTCGCCACCGCGCGCCTGCGGGCCGCGCTCGAAGGGCTGCTGGAAGACCGCCTGCTGGTGGACACGGCCGACCTGCATTTCGCCCTCGAACCCGAAGGCCGCTCAGGCCAGACGGTGTGGGTCGCCGCCTGCCACAAGGTCTGGCTGCGCGGCTGGCTGCAGATTCTCGAAGGCGCCGCCCGCCCGGTCGGGCGCATCGCGCCCTCTCTGTGGCCGCTGGTGCCCTCCGAAACCCCCGGCGCCACGCCCGGCAGCTCGCGCAGCTTCGCGCTCGACGTGCCGTCCAACATCCACTGGGCCTACGCCGAGAACGGCAACCTGTGGCTCGGCAGCGCAGGCCTGCTCGGCGTGAGCTGCACGCCGCTGCGCGAGACCCCGCTGGGCCACGGCACCGCCGGCGACATGGTGGTCACCGCGCTCATGCCGCCCGCCAGCGACGCGCCCGGCGAGCCGGGCGAGTACGACGTCTGGCTGGCCGACCCGACCGTCGCCGGTCAGGCTGAGCAGCTGCTCCAGCAACGCTTCGAGCTCGTTTCCCTGCCCGCCTGGCTGCTGCGCTGCGCCCAGTCCGACTGGAATCTGGCCCAATTCGACCTCAGCCTCTCGGCCGGCGCCCGGCGCGGCCAGCGGCTCAAGCGCAGCTTCCGGCAATGGCGCAACGCCCCGGCCTGGCGGCCGGCGCGCTGGGGCCTGGCGGCGCTGGTGGGCGTGCAACTGGTGGGCTTGAACGCCACCGCCTGGCACGAGCGCAACGGCCTGGAAGCCAAGCAGAAAGCGGTGGTGCAGACCCTGCAGAAGAGCTTCCCGCAAGTGACGCTGGTGCTCGACGCACCGGTGCAGATGCAGCGCGAGGTGGCCCGCCTGCAGCAGGCCACCGGCGCCCTGTCCGAAGGCGACCTGGAAACCCTGCTCGCCGCGATCGACCAGGCCTCGGCCGGCGAAGCCCTGCTGCCCTCCAACGTCGCCTACACCACGGGCGAAGGCCGTTTCTCGGGCTGGCGCGCCACGCAAGACCAACTGCGCGCCCTGCAACAGTCGCTGCAGAACAGCGGCTGGCGGGTGCGTTTCGACGGCAATGAGCTGGCCCTGCGCCCGCCGGAACCCTGACCATGGCCACCTCCGCCAACGCCTCCCCCATTGCCCGGCTCACCCTGGCCCTCTCGGTGGCGCTCGCGCGCCTCTCGTCCCGCGAACGCAATGCCGTGACCATCGCGGCCTGGGTGATCGGCCTGGGCCTGCTGTGGTGGGTGGCCATCGCGCCGGCCCTGGACACACTGCGCCAGGCGCCCGCGCGCCACGCCCGCCTGGACGCCCAGCTCGGGCAGATGCAGCGCATGGCCGCCACCGCCGAAAGCCTGCGCGGCCAGAACACCGCCCAGCCCCCCGGCCGCGACGAAGTGTTGCGCGCCATCGAAACCGCCACCAACGGCCTGGGCGGCAGCGCCCAGCTCTCGGTTCTCGGCGAGCGCGCCACCCTGACCCTGCGCAACACGCCGCCGGAGGCCCTGGCCCAGTGGCTGGCCCAGGTGCGCATCAATGCCCGTCTGCTCCCGGTCGAGAGCCAGATCCACCGCGAGCCCGGCAGCCCCGGCTGGAGCGGCACCCTGGTTCTGACCGGCCCCGGCCTGGGTGGTGCGCCATGAACGGCGGCAGCTGGCCCATCCGCCTGGCCTGGATCGGCGGCCTGCTCGGCCTGCTGTTCGCCATCATCGTGTTCGCACCGGCGCGCTGGCTCGCCAACAGCGTGACCTCCGCCACCCAGGGCCAGCTGCAACTGGTCAATGCCCGAGGCACGGTCTGGGACGGCCAGGCCGATCTGGTGCTGACCGGCGGTGAAGGCAGCCGCAGCCAGACCGCCTTGCCCCAGGGACTGCAATGGCGGCTCTCGCCGCGTCTGGTCTCGGGCTCGCCCGCCATGGCGCTGCGGCTCATGGCCCCCTGCTGCACCCCCGAGCCGCTGGCGCTGACCCTCATCCCACGCCTGGGCGGCGGCGAACTGCGCCTCGCCAGCTCCACCAGCTTGTGGCCCGCCGAACTGCTCAGCGGCCTGGGCACTCCCTGGAACACCCTGCGCGTGGAAGGCCAGCTGGCCCTGCAGACCGCCGGGCTGACGCTGCGCTGGGACCAGGGCCGCACCAGCATGCAGGGCGAGGCCGCCGTCGAGGCGCTCGATCTGGCCTCACGCCTGTCCACCCTGCGCCCGCTGGGCAGCTACCGCATGACCATGCGCGCCGACGCCGACGGCAACACCACCACGCTCAACCTGGAAACCATCAGCGGCGCCCTCAAGCTGCAGGGTGCCGGCCGCTGGGTCGGCGGCCGGCTGCGCTTCGAGGGCGTGGCCGAGGCCGCACCCGAAGCCGAAGCCGCGCTGGGCAACCTGCTCAACATCATGGGCCGCCGGCAAGGCCCACGCTCGCTGCTCAACATTGGCTGACAACTGCGTGCGCCCATCCTCCACACTTCAAGATACGATCCGATCATGAAACCGAACCCACTCCGTGTCGCCCCGGGCCGTGCAGCCCACGGCGGTGCGCTCACGGCGCTGGCACTGGTCCTGTGCCTGCTGTCGGGCGACGGCATTTCGCAGACCGCGCGCGCGCCCGCCGCGGCGAACGAACCCGTGACCCTCAACTTCGTGGCCGCCGAGATCGAAGCGGTGGCACGCACCATGGCCACCATCACCGGGCGCAACGTGGTCGTCGACCCGCGCGTGAAGGGCACCGTCAATCTCGTCACCGAGCGCCCCGTCACCCCCACCGCCGCACTCAACCAGTTCGCCGCCGTGCTGCGGCTGCAAGGCTTCTCGCTGGTGGACACCGGCGGCCTCTACAAGATCGTGCCCGAGGCCGACGCCAAGCTGCAGGGCAACGTGGTCAGCGCCGGCTCGGTCTCGGCCCTGCCCGCGTCCAACACCGTGGTGACCCAGATCTTCCGGCTCAATCACGAATCGGCCAACAACCTCGTGCCGGTGCTGCGCCCGCTGATCGGCCCGAACAACACCATCAACGTCAACCCCGGCAACAACTCGCTGGTCATCACCGACTACGCGGACAACCTGCAGCGCATCGGCCGCATCATCGCCTCGCTCGACGTGGCCGGCGCGACCGACGTCGAGATCATCCCGCTGCAGCACGCGGTGGCGGCCGACATGGCCGCCCTCGTGACCCGGCTGATCGACCCCAGCACCGCGGGCGGTGCGCAAGCCGACCAGTCGTACAAGACCACGCTGGTGGCCGAGCCGCGCAGCAACAGCCTTGTGCTGCGCGCGGCCAACCCCGCCCGCCTGGCCCTGGTGCGCTCGCTGGTGGCCCGCCTGGACCAGCCCTCGTCCGACAAGCTCAGCGGCAACATCCACGTCGTCTACCTGAAGAACGCCGACGCCGCCTCGCTGGCCACCACGCTGCGCGCCGCACTCGCGGGTGAGTCCTCGGGCGGGCTGAGCGGCAGTGGCGGCCTGGGCGGCAGCAGCGCAACGTCCCCCCTCAACCGCGCGGCCCTCACGCCCACCGGCACCGCCAGCGCCAACAACAACCCATCCACCGCCGCCGTCGCCGCCAGCGCCTCGCCGTCCACCGGTGGCCAGATCCAGGCCGACCCCGCCACCAACTCGCTCATCATCACCGCGCCCGAGCCGCAATACCGCCAGCTGCGCGCCGTGATCGACCAGCTCGACTCGCGCCGCGCGCAGGTCTATGTGGAAAGCCTGATCGCCGAAGTCAACGCCGAGAAGGCGGCCGAATTCGGCATCCAGTGGCAAGGCGCGCTCGGCAGTTCCGGCGACCGCGTGATCGGCCTGCTGGGCACCAACTTCGGCACCGGTGGCCGCAACATCCTCGAACTCGCCCAGGGCAACGCCACGCCGTCTCCCGGCATGAACCTCGGCCTGGCGCGCCGCACCAACGGCGTGTACGTGCTCGGTTTCCTCGCGCGCTTCCTGCAGGAAAACGGCGAAGGCAACGTGCTCTCCACCCCCAACCTGCTCACGCTGGACAACGAAGAAGCCAAGATCGTGATCGGCCAGAACGTGCCCTTCGTGACCGGCCAGTTCACCAACACCGGCAGCGGCGGCAACAATGGCTCAGTCAACCCCTTCCAGACCATCGAGCGCAAGGACGTTGGCCTCACGCTGCGCGTGAAGCCGCAGATCAGCGAGAACGGCACCATCAAGATGACCATCTACCAGGAGGTCAGCAACGTCGTGCCCTCCTCGGTCAACTCCACCACCGGCCTGATCACCAACAAGCGCACCATCGAGTCGACCGTGCTGGTCGAGGACGGCGCGGTCGTGGTGCTCGGCGGCCTGCTGCAGGACGAGTACGCCGGCAACCAGGAAAAAGTGCCCGGCCTGGGCGACGTGCCGATCTTCGGCAACCTCTTCCGCAGCGAAACCCGCTCACGCAAGAAGACCAACCTGATGGTGTTCCTGCGCCCCGTGGTCATGCGCGACGGGCGCGAAACCAGCAGCCTGGCGCTGGACCGCTACGAACTCATGCGCTCGGTGCAGAAGGACGCACAACCCCGGCAAAGCAGCGTGCTGGGCGTGAACGAGGCGCCGGTCATGCCGCCGCAACTGCCGCCGCGCGCGCCCTCACCGGACGGCACGGCACCAGTGCGCTCGCTGGCCGATCCGCAAACCGCGCCTCCGGTGAACCCGGCGCCGCAGAACACGGCGCCCCGGCAGTGAGGCGGCGGCCGTGAAGTACCCGCTGCCCTACGCCTTCGCCCGCGAGCACCACTGGCTCCTGGAGGACGACGGCAACGCGCTGACCCTGCTGGGCAGCAGCACGCCCGCCATCGACTCCGGCGCGCAGACGCGGCGCCTCTCGGCGCTGACCGAAATCCTGCGCGTGCATCCCGTCGGCGACATCCTCTGGGAAGAGGGCGACGCCCTCAAGCAGCGCATCAGCGCGGCCTACGCGCAAGGCGAATCCAGCGCGGCCGCCGTGGTGAGCGAGGTGCAGAGCGACGCCGACCTCAGCCGCATGATGCAGGAGCTGCCCGCGATCGAGGACTTGCTGGAAACCGCCGACGACGCGCCCATCATCCGCATGCTCAACGCCCTGCTCACGCAGGCCGCGCGCGACGGCGCGAGCGACATCCACATCGAGCCTTACGAGCGGCACTCCAGCGTGCGCTTCCGCGTCGACGGCTCGCTGCGCGAAGTGGTGCAGCCCAACCGCGCGCTGCACGCGGCGCTGATCTCGCGCCTGAAGATCATGGCCGAGCTCGACATCTCCGAGAAACGCCTGCCGCAGGACGGCCGCATCTCGCTGCGCATCGGCACCCGCGCGGTGGACGTGCGCGTCTCCACCCTGCCCAGCGCGCACGGCGAACGCGCCGTGCTGCGCCTGCTCGACAAGAGCGAGAGCAAGCTCAGCCTGGAAGCCGTGGGCATGCAGGGCGACGTGCTCAATGCCTTCCGAAAGCTCATCGGCCAGCCGCACGGCATCATCCTCGTCACCGGCCCCACCGGCTCGGGCAAGACCACCACGCTGTACGCCGCGCTGCAGCGCCTGGACGCCAACGCCCAGAACATCATGACGGTGGAAGACCCGATCGAGTACGAACTGCCCGGCGTCGGCCAGACGCAGGTCAATTCGCGCATCGACCTCACCTTCGCCAAGGCCCTGCGCGCCATCCTGCGGCAGGACCCCGACGTCATCATGATCGGTGAGATCCGCGACTTCGAGACCGCGCAGATCGCCATCCAGGCCTCGCTCACCGGCCACCTCGTGCTCGCCACGCTGCACACCAACGACGCGCCCAGCGCCGTCACCCGCCTGACCGACATGGGCGTGGAGCCCTTCCTGCTGAGCTCCTCGCTGCTGGGCGTGCTCGCGCAGCGCCTGGTGCGCAAACTCTGCCCGCACTGCCGCCGCGCCGACGACAAGGGCCACTGGCACCCCGTGGGCTGTGAACAGTGCAACCACACCGGCTACAAGGGCCGCACCGGCATCTACGAGCTGATGGTGGCCGACGACAAGATCCGCGCGCTGATCCACAACCGCGCCGCCGAAAGCAAGGTCTATGTCGCGGCCGAAGCCGCCGGCCTGCGCTCCATGCGAGCCGACGGCCAGCGCCTGATCGAAGCGGGCATCACCTCGCCCGAAGAAGTGATGTCCGTGACCAGAGACTGAGGCCGTGCCCGCCTACACCTTCGAAGCCCTGGACGCCCAGGGCGCCACGCAGAAAGGCCTGATCGACGCCGACACCGCGCGCGCAGCGCGCAGCATGCTGCGCGCGCGCGCCCTGGTGCCGCTGCTGGTCGAACCCGCCGCCGGCTCGCCCGGCGCTTCGGCCGCCAAGGGTTTCAACATCACACTCTGGGGCGGTCGCGCCTTCAGCGCCACCGCCCTCGCGGTCTGGACGCGCCAGCTCGCCGGCCTGGTGGCGGCCGGCCTGCCGCTGGAGCGCGCGCTCTCGGCCCTGACCGAAGAATCCGAGGACGAGAAACAGCGCAACCTCATGGCCTCGCTGCGCTCCGAGGTCAACGGCGGCTCCACCTTCGCCCGCGCGCTCGCACAGCACCCGCGCGAGTTCTCGCCCATCTACACCGGCGTCATCGCCGCGGGCGAACAGAGCGGCCTGCTCGGCACCGTGCTCGAGCGCCTGGCCGACGACCTGGAAGCGCGCGAAGCGCTCAAGAACAAGATCGTCGCGGCCTCGCTCTACCCCGCCATCGTCACCCTGGTGGCGATCGTGATCGTGGTGTTCCTGGTCTCCTATGTGGTGCCGCAGGTGGCCAACGTGTTCGCCGGCAGCAAGCGCGCCCTGCCCTTCCTCACCGTGGTCATGCTCGGCCTGAGCGACTTCGTGCGCTCCTACGGCTGGTTCATGCTGGCCTTGCTGGCGCTGGGCGTCGGCGGTGTCGTGTTCGCGCGCCGCAACGAGGCGATCCGCCTGCGCATGGACGCCGCCTGGCTGCGCCTGCCGCTGGTGGGCCGCCTGGCGCGCGGCTACAACGCGGCCCGCTTCGCGGCCACGCTGGCCATGCTGGCGGCCGCCGGCGTGCCCATCCTGCGCGCCCTGCAAACCGCCGCCGAAACGCTGTCCAACCAGGCCATGCGCGCCGACGCGCTCGACACCGTGGTGCTGGTGCGCGAAGGCGCGCCCCTGGCCTCGGCCCTGGGCAGCAAGAAGCGCTTTCCGCCGTTGGTGTCCATGTTCGCGCGGCTGGGCGAACAGACCGGCCAGCTGCCCTCCATGCTGGACCGCGCGGCCAAACAGCTCGGCGACGAGGTGCAGCGCCGCGCCATGCACATGGCCACCATCCTGGAGCCCCTGCTGATCGTGGGCATGGGCCTGGTGGTGATGCTGATCGTGCTGGCCGTGCTCATGCCCATCATCCAGCTCAACCAACTCGTTTCATAACCATGGGCGTTTCCCTCGAAGGCAAGCTCGTCGTTGCCATCTCTTCCCGCGCCCTGTTCGACTTCGAGGAAGAAAACCGCCTGTTCGAGACCGGCGACGACCGCGCCTACATGAAGCTGCAGCTCGACCGGCTGGAGCAACCGGCCGCGCCCGGCGTGGCCTTCTCGCTGGTGCACAAGCTGCTCGCCTTCAACGACACCCAGGCGCAGCGGGTCGAGGTGGTGATCCTCTCGCGCAACGACCCGGTCTCGGGCATGCGCGTGTTCCGCTCCGCCCAGCACTACGGCCTGCCGATCCAGCGCGGCAGCTTCACGCGCGGCCAGCCACCCTGGCGCTACCTGCGCCCGCTGCGCGCCAACCTGTTCCTCTCCACCCACCTGGCCGACGTGCGCGCGGCGCTCGAAGCCGGCGTGCCCGCCGCTCAGGTGTACCCCCAGTCGGTGCACGCTAGCAGCGAGCACCCGAACGAGGTGCGCATCGCCTTCGACGGCGACGCCGTGCTGTTCTCCGACGAGGCCGAGCGCGTGTTCCAGGCCCAGGGCCTCTCCGCCTTCCAGGAACACGAAGCCACCAAGGCCGCCCTGCCCCTGGCCGGCGGCCCCTTCAAACCCCTGCTCGAAGCCCTGCACCGCTTGCAGAGCGAAGGCACGCCGATGATGCGCGTGCGCACCGCGCTCGTCACCGCGCGCAGCGCCCCGGCCCATGAGCGCGCCATCCGTACGCTGATGGACTGGAACATCGAGGTCGACGAAGCCATGTTCCTCGGCGGCCTACCCAAAGGCGAGTTCCTGCGCGAGTTCGAGCCCGACTTCTTCTTCGACGACCAGACCGGCCACATCGAGTCCGCCGCGCTGCACGTGCCTGCCGGGCACGTGGCCAGCGGCGTCAGCAACGGCGCCTAAGCCCCGCTTCAGCGAGGCGGCCCGGCGAACCGCTACGATGCGCCATCACCGGGCGCCGTCCGCGCCCGACCAGACCAGGGCCCACCCATGACGACCTCCGCCC
>NZ_JBWKZH010000103.1:0-14553 GCF_059424305.1 Hydrogenophaga sp. GW456-12-10-14-TSB4
GGAGGGAGAAGGTGTGGGCATGGGTACAGTGGGCTGTGGCCCTTCGCAAACCGCGGAACTCGCTTCGCTGCGCGGTGGGGCGGGCTGCATGGGCCCGGCCTTGGGGTGCTGAAGATGGCCAGATGAAACCGGCATTTTATGCCCGGCAAGGGCATTGCCCCCCGGGGTACAATCCGCGTTCTTTTTTTCTCTCCCAAACCTCTTCACTACGGACAGCCTCTGTCCGGAGGGACGCACCACCCCACCCATCCCGCGCGAATTCGTCTGACGAGCACAGCGCTTACCCTGCCCCTTCATAGGGGGAGTCTCTAGGTCAGGACCACCATGTCTGATTTAAGTCTTCAACTGCAGCAGGCCGCAAGCCAACTTCCGGTTTCCAGCTACTTCAGCGAGGCGCTGTTCCAGCGCGAAAAGGAAACGCTCTTCCAGCGCGGGCCCCGGTACGTGGGGCACCAACTCGCGGTCCCCAACGTGGGGGACTACCATGCCCTGCCGCACGAAGCCGGCGGCCGCGCCCTGGTGCGCACCGACAAGGGCGTCGAACTCGTCTCCAACGTGTGCCGCCACCGCCAGGCCGTCATGCTCAAGGGCCGCGGCAACCTGGGCGAGACCCGCAGCGGCAGCGCCGGCGGCAACATCGTCTGCCCCCTGCACCGCTGGACCTACAGCGGCACCCACGGCGAACAGGCCGGGCGCCTGCTGGGCGCGCCGCACTTCGAGCAGGACCCCTGCCTGAACCTCAACAACTACCCCCTGCGCGAGTGGAACGGCCTGCTGTTCGAGGACAACGGCCGCGACGTGCAGGCCGACCTGGCCAACATGGGCCCGCGCGCCGCGCTCGACTTCGAGGGCATGGTGCTCGACCACGTGGAGCTGCACGAGTGCAACTACAACTGGAAGACCTTCATCGAGGTCTATCTGGAGGACTACCACGTCGCCCCCTTCCACCCGGGCCTGGGTGGTTTCGTCACCTGTGAAGACCTGCGCTGGGAGTTCAAGCCGGAGTACTCGGTGCAGACCGTGGGCCCGGCCAACCTGCTCGGCAAGGCCGGCAGCCCGGTCTACCAGCGCTGGCACGAGCAGCTGATGAACTACCGCCAGGGCCAGATGCCCGACCACGGCGCGATCTGGCTCACCTACTACCCGCACATCATGGTGGAGTGGTACCCGCACGTGCTCACGGTCTCGACCCTGCACCCGGTCAGCGTGGACAAGACCCTCAACATGGTCGAGTTCTACTACCCCGAGGAGATCGCGGCCTTCGAGCGCGAGTTCGTCGAGGCGCAGCGCGCGGCCTACATGGAAACCTGCATCGAGGACGACGAGATCGCCGAGCGCATGGACGCCGGGCGCAAGGCCCTGCTGGCGCGCGGCGACAACGAGGTCGGCCCCTACCAGAGCCCGATGGAAGACGGCATGCAGCACTTCCACGAGTGGTACAGAGCCCGGATGAGCCCCCCCGCGCCGCCTTCGGCGTCACCCCCCCAGGGGGGCGTCACCAGCGGTCCGGCAAAACCGGTCCCGCGGTGACTCTGAAACGAGACACGTCTCACGTGCCACACCGTCTGAATTTCAAGCCCTCGGAGGGTGGAGCGTCTTCATCCAAGGCCACCGCGGAACCGGCTTTGCCGGGCCGCCAGTGGCGCCCCCCTGGGGGGGTGACGCCGCAGGCGGCGCGGGGGGGTTGAATGCAGGCCCTGTGGATGCTGCTCGCCTCGGTGTTCTTCGCCTCCATGGGCGTGTGCATCAAGTTCGCGTCCAGCCACTTCAACAGCTTCGAGATCGTGTTCTACCGCGGCGTGGTGGGTTCGGTCTTCCTGATCGCGATGACGCGCGTGAACGGCGTGTCCCTGCGCACCCGCATGCCCATGATGCACGTCTGGCGCAGCATCGTCGGCACGATCTCGCTCACCGCCTGGTTCTTCGCCATCGCCGCCCTGCCCCTGGCCACGGCCATGACGTTGAACTACATGAGCAGCGTGTGGATCGCGACCTTCCTGCTGGGCGGTGCCCTGCTCATGCAAGGCCGCAACGCCCCCATCCGCGAGCAGGCCCCCCTGTTCCTCACCGTGCTCATGGGCTTCGGCGGCGTCGCCATGATGCTGCGCCCCACGCTGGCCGAGCACCAGGTGGTGGGCGCGCTGGTCGGCCTGCTCTCGGGCATCTTCGCGGCCTTCGCCTACCTGCAGGTGGCCGCGCTCTCTCGCGCCGGCGAGCCCGAGAGCCGCACCGTGTTCTATTTTTCGATCGGTGCCGTGCTCGCCGGCGGCGTCGGCATGCTGTTCTCCGGCGTGAGCGCCTGGCATTGGCCCAGCGCCCTGTGGCTGCTGCCCATCGGCCTGCTGGCCCTGTTCGGCCAGCTCTGCATGACGCGCGCCTACTCGCGCGGCGCCACCATGGTGGTGGCCAACCTGCAGTACTCGGGCATCGTGATCGCCGGCATCTACGGCATCGTCTTCTTCAACGACCAGCTGCCGCTGCTCGGCTGGCTGGGCATGGCGCTGATCATCGTCAGCGGCATCACGGCCACGGTGCTGCGCGCCCGCGCGGTGCCGAATGCACCCGCGGAAGACCATTGACTTGCATCTGCTCCACAATGCGCGCATGCACACGACCCTGATCTCCGCGACCGAACTCCAGCAACTCATCGCCAGCGGCGCTCCGCTGCGCATCTTTGACTGCAGTTACGAGCTGATGAAGCCCGAGGCCGGCCAGGCCCAGTTCGAGGCCGAGCACATCCCGGGCTCGGTGCACGTGCATCTGGAGCACCACCTGAGCGACAAGACCGCCCCCGACCGCGCCAGCGGCGGGCGCCACCCGCTGCCCTCGCGCGCCACTTTCGCCGCCCGGCTGGGCCGGCTGGGCCTGGACAACACCGCGCAGGTGGTGGTGCTGGACCGCCAGGCCATCACCACCAGCGGGCGCCTGTGGTGGATGCTCAAGTGGTGCGGCCACGAGGCCGTGGCCGTGCTGGACGGCGGGCTGGCGGCCTGGAAGGCGGCCGGCGGCGCCGTGGAAAGCGGCCCCGTGGCTGCCCCGCAACCGGCGGTTTTTGAACTGCGAGAGCCGCTGGTGCAGACCGTCGGCACAACCGACATCGCGGGTGCGCTCGGGCGCCCCGCCATGACCCTGATCGACGCCCGCGCCGGCGCGCGCTTTCGCGGCGAGACCGAACCGCTGGATCCGGTGGCCGGCCACATTCCCGGTGCGCTCAATCGACCCTTCAACGAGAACGTGGCGCCGGACGGCCGCTTCAAGCCCGCGGCCGAACTGCGCGCCGAATTCGAGCGCCTGCTCGCCGGGCGCGACCCGGCCACCGTGGTGCACCACTGCGGCAGCGGCGTGAGCGCCGTGCCCAACCTGCTGGCCATGGAAATCGCCGGCCTGGGCCGGGCCAAGCTCTACCCGGGCAGCTGGAGCGAGTGGTGCAACACGCCAGGCCTGCCCACGGCGCAGGGCTGACGCACCGAACATGCCCCCGACCTCCTCCCGCCTTTTGGACCCCGCCGCCCCGGCCACCGCGCCGGACGGTCAGCGCAAACGGGTGCTGGAGCTGCTGGCGCTGCTGACCGGACTGGCCGCGCTGATCGTTCTCGTGATCGACCTGATCTTCGCCAGCCCGGGGCAGCGCGAGGCCTGGATCGCGGCCTGCCTGGTGCTGGTGTCGGGTGTGGCCTATGCCCTGGTGCACTGGAACCGCATGCAGTACGTGGCGCACCTGATCGTGCTGGGCACGCTGTCCACCGCCGTGCTCTCGGTGATCACCTACGGTTCGGTGCGCACGGCGGTCGGCTTCCTGTTCGTCGCCGCCGTGGCCGGCGCGGGCACCTTCCTCGGCCGCACCGCGCTCATCGCCACGGTCACGGCCAGCGTGGCCTCGCTCGGCCTGCTCACGCTGGCCGAGGTCAACGGCTGGTTCACCGCAACGCCCTATTTCGAGGTGGGCCTGCGGGTCTGGATCACCCATTCGGCCACCGTGGTGGTGGTCGGCGTGATGGTCTATCACAGCGGCCGCCAGTTGCGCGAGGCGTTCGACCGGCAGAAGGCCGAGCTGGAGCTGCGCAAGAAAACCGAGCACCAGCGCGACCTCCACCTGGAGCGTTTTGCCCGCATCTTCCGCACCAGCCCCAGCCCCATGATCGCGCAGTCGGCGCGTTCCGGGATGATCCTGGACGTCAACCCCGCCTTTGAACGCTGCTACGGCTACACCCGCGACCAGGCCCTGGGCCGCCCGGACGCCTTCCTGTGGGCGGACCCCGAACAGCGGGAGGCGTACCTGGGCGCCCTCTTCGCCGCCCGGCGCGCCGAACAGTACCCCGCACGGGGCCTGCGCGCGGACGGCAGCACCTTCGAAGGCCTGGTCTCCAGCGAGATGGGCGACGACCACGAAGACAAGCTGGTCATCACCACCATCAGCGATGTGAGCGCCCAGAACGAGGTCATGGAACGGCTGCGCCGCTCCGAGGACCGCTTCGCCAAGGCCTTCCACTTCAGCCCTCTGAACATGACGATCTCGCGCCTCTCGGACGGCGCCATCATCGAAGTCAACCGCGCGCAGGACCGCGCGCAGGGTCTGCTGCCGGAGGAGATCCGGGGCAAGACCTCGATGGAAATCGGCGCCTGGCTGACCCCGCAGGATCGCGAAGCCTTTGTGGAACAGTTGCTGCGCCAAGGCCACATCGACGGCTACGAAACCCGCATGCGCCACAAGGACGGTTCGCTGGTGGACACCCGGATCTGGGCCGAGCTGCTGGACATTGACGGCGAGCCCTGCATCCTGGCCTGCACCGTGAGCATCACCGCCGAGAAGGAGCGCGAGGCGCTGCTGCTCAACGTGGCGCGCGGCGTGGCCGCCGAGACCGGCGAAGCCTTCTTCGGCGCGCTCACGCGCCACCTCTGCGAAGCCATCGGCGCCGACATGGTGGTGGTCGGCGAATGCCGCGCGGACGGGCGCGTGCGCAGCCTGGCGATCCGCCAGGACGGGCAGGCGCGGCCCAATTTCACCTTCTCCATCGAGGGCACGCCCTGCGCCCGCTCCCTGCTGCAGCAGGACATGCTCATCTGCACCAGCGGCCTGGCCGAGCAGTTCCCGCAAGCCACCAGCCTGATCGACTCCGGCTGCCAGGCCTACCTGGGCAAGGCCTTGCGCGACGCCGACGGCACCGCGATCGGCGTGCTCTTCGCGCTCTGGCGCCAACCGGTGGAGCTGCGCCCGGACACGCAGGCCCTGATCGCCATCTTCGCCGGCCGGGCCAACTCGGAGCTGGTGCGCCTGCGCCGTGACCGTGAGATCCAGCGCCTGAACGAGACGCTGGAGCACCGTGTGCGCGAACGCACAGCCGACCTGCAGATGCTCAATGCGGAGCTCGATTCGTTCGCTTACTCGGTGTCTCACGACCTCAAGTCGCCGCTGCGCGCCATCGATGGCTTCACCCGGCTGCTGGATGAGGAAGTGGGGCCGCGCCTGAGCGCCGACGAACGCCAGCTGCTCGAACGCGTGCTCCACTCCACCCAGCGCATGGGCTCGCTGATCGACGACCTGCTGGCCCTGGCGCGCGTGAGCCAGGGCGTGCTGACGCAGCAGACCGTGGACCTCAGCGCCATGGTGCAGGAGATCCTGGCGCAGGAGCAGCACAAGCAGCCCGGGCGGGCGATCGAATCCCGCGTCACGCCCGACCTGCAGGCCCGCTGCGATCCGCGCCTGGCGCGCATCGTGCTGGAAAACCTGCTGGCCAACGCGCTCAAGTACAGCCGGACGAAAGAGCACACCGTGATCGAGTGGGGCCTGCTGCCGCCGGTGGGCGGCGAGCCCCGGATGTTCTACGTGCGCGACAACGGCGTGGGCTTCGACATGGCCTACGCCGACAAGCTCTTCAAGCCCTTCCAGCGCCTGCACATGCCCAGCGAGTTCGAGGGCACGGGCATCGGCCTGGCCACGGTGCGGCGCATCATCGAGCGCCACGGCGGTCACATCATCGGTGAGGGCCAGCCGGGCGCGGGCGCCCGATTCTGTTTCTCTTTCGGAGACAGTCTGGCCAGTTGAAGACCGCCAGACGGTTCAGTGCGCGAGGCCGCTGACCACGGTGACCAGCGCAATCCCCACCAGCAGCCACGCGATCTGCGCCACCGTGGCCTTCAGGCTCAGCCGCTTCTGCAACTGCGGGATCAGGTCGGCCAGCGCCACGTAGACAAAGCTGCTGGAAGCGGCCACGAGGAAAAACGGCAGGTAGTCCTCCAGCTGCGCCAGCAGGAAGTAGCCCACCAGGCCGCCCAGCGCGGTGACCGTGCCCGCCAGCGACACCTTGACCAGCGCGGCGCGCGAGTTGCGCGAGGTGTGGCGCAGCACCACCAGGTCGCCCATGTGGTGCGGCACCTCGTGGGCCAGCACCGCCAGCGCGGCCACCAGGCCCAGGCGCATGTCGGCCATGAAGGCCGAGGCGATCAGGATGCCGTCGCCGAAGGCGTGCACGCTGTCACCCGCCAGCACCGCCCAGCCGCCCGAGCGCGGGCCGTGGTCATGGCCGTGATGGCTGTGACCGTGGTGGTGCGCGTGGTGGTCATGCGGCTCGTGGTCGAGCAGGGCCTCTTCTTCCCGGCTGTGCTCGTGTCCGTGGTGCCACAGCTCGGCCTTGTCAAGCAGGAAGAAGAACACCAGCCCGCCCAGCAGCATCGCGAACAGCTCGTGCGCGCCGGCCGCGCTCTCGAAAGCTTCGGGCAACAGGTGCATGAAGGCCGTGGCCATCAGCGCCCCGGCCGCCAGGCTGAGCATGTGCTGGGTGTAGCGCGCCAGCATGGCCATGCTCAACAGGGCCGCCAGCCAGACGCTGCCCACGCCCGCCGCGACGGTGCCGATGAGAATTGCCAACAGGGTCATTTGCTTGTCACCACGAAAAAAGGCCGCCCCATGGCGGCCTTCGTTGAACGGAAAGCGGCCCGATCAGGCCACGCCGTGCTGCTTGAACCAGGCCAGCGCCCGCTTCCAGCCGTCTTGCGCCGGCTCCTTGCGGAAGCTCGGCCGGTAATCGGCGTGAAAGGCGTGCGGCGCGTCCGGATACACCACGAAGGTCGATGCCTTGGCCGCCGCATTGCCGGCGGCCAGAGCGGTCTTCATCTTATCAACCGTGTCAAGGGGAATGCCGGTGTCCGCGCCACCGTACAGGCCCAGCACGGGGCCATGGAGCCTGGCGGCCACGTCCACGGGCTGCTTCGGGGTAAGCGGGGTGGCGTCGCCCACCAGGCGGCCATACCAGGCCACGCCGGCCTTCACGGCCGGGTTGTGCGCGGTGTACAGCCAGACCTGGCGCCCACCCCAGCAGAAGCCGGTGATGCCCACCTTGCTCGCGTCCCCTCCGTTGGCGGCGGCCCACTTCACCGTGGCATCGAGGTCGCCCAGCACCTGCTGGTCGGGCACCTTGGAGATCACTTCGGCCATCAGCTTGGCCATTTCGCCATAGCCCTGGGCATCGCCCTGGCGCACGAACAGCTCGGGCGCGATGGCGAGGTAGCCGGCCCGGGCGAAGCGGTTGGCCGTGTCGGCGATGTACTCGTGCACGCCAAAGATCTCGGACAGCACCAGCACCACCGGCAGGCCGGTCTTGCCGGCCGGGGCGGCGCGGTAGGCGGGCATCTTGAAGCCGTTGACGTCGATCGTCACCTCGCCCACGGTCAGGCCGTCGGTGGGGGTCTTGATCGCCGTCTGCGCCATCAGGGGCAGCGCGGAGGCCGCATAGCCCACGCCGAGCGCGGCCTTCAGGGCGGTCCGGCGGGTGGCGCCGTGTTCGGTGGCCTGGCCGGGCAGCAAAGCGTCCAGGTCCCGCACGTGTTGTTCTTCGAGCATCGTCGCGTCTCCTTCTTGGGGTTGAAAAACTACCTGACTTCGGGGCGCGCCCGAAGTTCAAACGTTCCGGGCGCGAGCGGACTTTTTCCAGAGATGCCGCGGAACCGGCTTTGCCGGGCCGCAGGCATCGCCCCCTGCAAGGGGGTCGCGGCGCAGCCGCGGCGGGGGTGGGCCCTTAATGGGCTTTGTCCCAGTTGGGGCCGACGCCGACCTCGGCGAGCAAGGGCACCTTGAGCGCGGCGACACCGGCCATCAGGTGAGGAATCTCGGTCTTGAGCCAGTCCACCTCGCCCTCGGGCACCTCGAACACCAGTTCGTCGTGCACCTGCATGATCATCTTCGTGCTCCGGCGCTGCTCGTCCAGCGCCTTCTGCACCGCCACCATGCTGAGCTTGATCAGGTCGGCCGCCGTGCCCTGCATGGGGGCGTTGATGGCCTGGCGCTCCAGCGCCGAGAGCTTCGCGCCCTTGGCGTTCTTGATGTCGGGCAGCACCAGGCGCCGACCGAACACCGTCTCGATGTAGCCCATGTCCTTGGCCCGCTGGCGCGTCTCGTCCATGTAACGCTTCACGCCCTCGAAGCGCTCGAAGTAGCGCGTGATGTAGTTCTTCGCCGCCGTGTTGTCGATGCCCAACGCCTTGGCCAGGCCGAACGAGCCCATGCCGTAGATCAGGCCGAAGTTGATCACCTTGGCGTACCGGCGCTGCTCGCTGCTGACCTGCGCTGTCTCCACGCCGAACACCTCGGCGGCGGTCGCGCGGTGCACGTCCAGCCCTTCGTGGAAGGCGCGCAGCAGGGCTTCGTCACCGCTGATATGGGCCATGATGCGCAGCTCGATCTGCGAGTAGTCGGCGCTGGCGATCACGCTGCCCGCGGGCGCCACGAAAGCCTCGCGCACGCGCCGGCCTTCAGGCGTGCGGATCGGAATGTTCTGCAGGTTGGGGTCGTTGCTGGACAGGCGCCCGGTCACCGCCACGGCCTGCGCATAGTGCGTGTGCACGCGCCCGGTGCGCGGCAAGGCGAGCTGCGCCAGCTTGTCGGTGTACGTGCCCTTGAGCTTGGCGAGGCTGCGGTGCTCCAGGATCTTGGCCGGCAGCGGGTAATCTTCGGCGAGCTTCTCCAGCACCTCTTCGTCGGTGCTGCGCGCGCCGGTCGCGGTCTTCTTGATCACCGGCAGGCCCAGCTTGTCGAAGAAGATCTCGCCCAGCTGCTTGGGGCTGCCCAGGTTGAAAGGCTGGCCGGCGATGGCGTAGGCCTCCTGCTCCAGCGCGACGATGCGCTGGCCCAGCTCGTGGCTTTGGGCGGCCAGCGTGGGCGCGTCGATCAGCACGCCGTTGCGCTCGATGCGGTACAGCGCCTCGCTGCTGGCGATCTCGAGTTCGTAGATGAACCTGAGCTTTTCGTCCGCCTGCAGCTGCGGCCACAGCACCCGGTGCACGTCCAGCGTCTGGTCGCTGTCCTCGCACGAGTACTCGGCGGCCTTGGCCACCTCGACCTGCGCGAACGGGATCTGGTGCGCGCCCTTGCCGCACAGGTCTTCGTAGTTGATGCCCTGGCGGCCCAGGTGGCGCTCGGCCAGGCTGGCCAGGCCGTGCGGCTTGTGCACCTCCAGCACATAGCTCTGCAGCATGGTGTCGTGCACATAGCCCTGCACCTCGATGCCGTGGTTGGCGAACACGTGGCGGTCGTACTTCATGTGCTGACCGAGCTTGTGCTTCGCCGGGTCTTCCAGCCAGGGTTTCAGTTTCGCCAGCACCTCGTCGAAGGGCAATTGCTCGGGCGCCTCCGGCCCGGCATGGCGCAGCGGGATGTAGGCCGCCTCGCCGGGGGTCACGCTGAAGCTGATGCCCACGATCTCGGCACGCATCTCGTCGAGCGAGGTGGTTTCGGTGTCCAGCGCCACCAGCTCGGCGGCCTGCAGGCGCTGCAGCCAGCTGTCGAACTGGTCCCAGGTAAGAAGGGTGTCGTAGCGCAGGTTGGTGGTGCGCTCGGCGCTGCCGCTGAGGTCGGGCTCGTCGAACAGGCCGGGCGAGCCGTCGCCGGCCTTGCCCTTGGCGGCGGCCTTCACCTTGCTTTCTTCGATCCGCTCCGGCGGCACGTCGTGCTGCGTCAGCGACTTGACCAGCCCCTTGAAGCCGTAGGTCTCGCCGAAGGCCTTGAGCGCTTCGGAATCCTGCCCGGCGATGGTGATGGCCTCCAGCGAGGGCAAGCCTTCGATGTGGTCCTGGAGATCGCAGTCGATCTTGATGGTCAGCAGCTCCCGCCCCTTGGGCAGCCAGTCGAGCGCGTTGCGCAGGTTCTCGCCCGCCGCCCCCTTGATCTCGCCCGCTCGCGCCACCAGCGCCTCCAGCGAGCCGTATTCCTGCAGCCATTTCACGGCCGTCTTGGGGCCGACCTTGGGCACGCCCGGCACGTTGTCCACCTGATCCCCCACCAGCGTCTGGTAGTCCAGCATCAGACTGGGCGGCACGCCGAACTCGGCGGTCACACCCGCCACGTCGCGCCGGCGGTCGTTCATGGTGTCGATCACCGTGATGTGCTCGTTGACCAGCTGGCTCAGGTCCTTGTCGCCGCTGGAGATGATGCAGTCAATGCCCTGTTGCGCGGCCAGGTGGGCCAGCGTGCCGATCACGTCGTCGGCCTCCACGCCCGGCACATCCAGCACCTTCCAGCCCAGCAGCTTCACCACCTCGTGGATCGGGGCGATCTGCGCGCGCAGGTCGTCGGGCATGGGCGAGCGGTTGGCCTTGTACTCAGGGTACAACGCGTCGCGGAAGGTCGGGCCCTTGGCATCGAAGACGCAGGCCGCGTAGTCGGCGCGCACGTCCTTGCGCAGTTTCTGCATCATGTTGATCATGATGCGGATGGCGCCGGTTTTCAGGACCGTGCCGTCGGGCAAGGTGGTGCTCATGGCCTCACCGCCGGCAAAAAACGCACGGTACAGGTAGCTGGAACCGTCGACCAGCAACAAAGTCTTGCGATCGGCGGGGGAGTCGGGGGTTTGGGCGTCTGACATGGGGGCCATTGTGGCGGAGATCGCGCCCGTCCCCTCGGCGGCGCAGCCGGCCGGCCTTGCCTACAATCGACCCATGAACGCGATCCACCGCCATCCCCTCGCCGCCCTCGTGGCCGGCCTGTGCCTTGCCCTGCCTGCCCTGGCCCAGGTGGCCCCGGCGGAAACCCCGCGCGAGCCCGCCGCGGCGCGCGACAACATCGAGCGCATCACGCACGAGGACAAACTCACCCGCATCGACGAGTTGCGCGTGGGCGGTCAGACGCAAAGCATCGAGGTGCAACCCAAGAACGGCGCGCCGGCCTATCAGATCCAGCCCGACAACGGCCAGACGGGCGCGGGCGACAAC
Source organism: Hydrogenophaga sp. GW456-12-10-14-TSB4 (assembly GCF_059424305.1). Classification (NCBI taxonomy): domain Bacteria; kingdom Pseudomonadati; phylum Pseudomonadota; class Betaproteobacteria; order Burkholderiales; family Comamonadaceae; genus Hydrogenophaga; species Hydrogenophaga sp. GW456-12-10-14-TSB4. The sequence goes on from NZ_JBWKZH010000103.1 coordinate 11,200, forward strand.
GGCAAGCGCACCGGCAACGCCGGGCGCAGCAGCTGGCGCATCCTGAATTTCTGATCCCCCCGCCACATGGCCGTTTACACCGAAGTCGCGTTCGACGAAGCCGCTGCCCTCCTGCACACCCTCCAACTGGGCGACCTCACGGACCTCAAGGGCATCCAGGGCGGCATTGAAAACACCAACTATTTCGTGACCAGCGAGCGCGACGGCGCCACGCTGGAGCACGTGCTCACCGTGTTCGAGCGGCTGGGCTTCGAGCAGTTGCCGTTCTACCTGCACCTCATGAAGTTCCTCGCCGGGCGCGGCATCCCGGTGCCCGACCCGGCGGCCAACGCCCAGGGCGAGATCCTGCTCACGGTGCAGGGCAAGCCGGCCGCCGTGGTGGACCGGCTGCGCGGCAAGAGCGACCTGTCGCCGGGCGTGGCGCAGTGCGAGGCGGTGGGCGCCATGCTCGCGCGCATGCACCTGGCCGGGCGCGAGTTCCCCATGAGCCAGCCCAACCTGCGCGGCCTGCCCTGGTGGAACGAGACCGCACCCGTGGTGCTGCCCTTCCTCACGCCCGCCCAGGCCGACCTGCTGAACGCGGAACTGGCCTACCAGAACCACGTGGCCCAGAGCCCTGCCTACGCGGCCCTGCCGCGCGGCCCGGTGCATGCCGACCTGTTCCGCGACAACGCCCTGTTCGAGGACGGCGCGCTCACCGGCATCTTTGACTTCTATTTCGCCGGCTGCGACGCCTTCCTGTTCGACATCGCCGTCTGCCTCAACGACTGGTGCGTGCTGCACGACGAGGACCACGACGGCTCGCTCGACACGCCGCGCTCGCTCGCCTTGCTGGCGGCCTACCAGGCGGTGCGACCCCTCACGGCGGCCGAGCGCAGCCTGCTGCCGGCGCTGCTGCGCGCCGGCGCGCTGCGCTTCTGGATCTCCCGCCTGTGGGACCTGCACCTGCCGCGCGAGGCCGCGCTGCTCCAGGCCCACGACCCCGGCCACTTCGAGCGCGTGCTGCGCGCCCGGGTGCGCGACACCCAGGCCCTGGGCGCCCTGGTGCGCGACGACGCGCTGCAATCCGCCTGAGCCCGCCCCCTGCATGAAACTGAATATCGTTCCCGCCCGCACCGGCTTCCAATGGGTCAAGCTCGGGGTGCAGACCTTCTTCCGCCAGCCCCTGGCGATGGCGGGGCTGTGCTTCATGTTCATGGCCTCGATCTCGGTGCTGTCGCTGGTGCCGGTCATCGGCCCCCTTCTCTCGCTGGCGGTGGTACCAGCGGCCACGCTGGGCCTCATGGCCGCCAGCCGCGAGGCCGCGCAAGGCCGCTTCCCGATGCCGACCACCCTGGTCGCGGCCTTTCGCGCCGGCCCGGCGAACACCCGCTCCATGCTCATCCTCGGCGCCCTGTACGCCGCCATGCTGATGCTGGTGTTCGGCGTGGGCGCGCTGTTCGCCGTCGATGTGGCACCCGTCGCGGGCACGTCCAGTGGCGAGATCACGCCCGAGCAGGTGCGCGCCATGTTCAACAACCCGGGCCTGTGGGTCACCATGGTGTTGTCCGTGCCGGTGCTCATGGCCTTCTGGCACGCCCCCGCGCTGGTGCACTGGCACCAGGTGACGCCGCTCAAGAGCCTGTTCTTCAGCCTGATGGCCTGCTGGGCCAACAAGGGCGCGATGCTGCTCTACGGCGTGGGCTGGATGGCCGTGATGATGATGACCGGCGTGGTGATGAACCTGCTGGCCGTGCTGTTCGGCAGCGCCGCCCTGCTCAACCTGGTGATCTTCCCCATGGCGTTGCTGCTCACCGCGATGTTCCACACCTCGATCTGGTTCACCGTGCGCGACAGCTTCGTCACCGAGGAAGGGCCTGCGGCCTGAGGGCGCGCAGGCTCGCCATTCCTTCGCAGGCCAGCAGCCCGATGGCGACCCAGATGGCGCCGTAGGTCAGCCACTGGCTGGGCGCGATGCGCTCGCCCAGCAGCAGCGCCACCCCCACCAGCAGCGCCGGCTCCACATAGCTCAGCAGGCCGAACAGGCCCAGCTTCAGGCGCTGGTTGGCCGTGATCATGAAGGCCAGGGCCACCGCGCTGAGCACGCCCAGCACCAGAATGCCCAGCACCGGGTGCTGCAGCGCGCCGGCGCCTTCGGGCAGCGGCGCCGCGATGAACCACAGCCCCACCGGCAGGCTCAGCACCATGTCGAACCACATGCCGCCCAGGTGGTTGGTGCGCAGCACGCGCCGCAGCGCGAAATAGCAGGGGTAGCCCAGTGCCACCACGAAGGCCGGCCAGGACACCCGGGGCGCATACAGCAGCTCGTTCACCACCCCCAGCGTGGCCAGCGCACAGGCCGCCATCTGCCAGCGCGTGATGCGCTCGCCGAAACACAGCCGCCCGGTGAGCACCAGCGTCAGCGGCAACAGGAAGTAGCCCAGCGACACGTCCAGCCCGTGGCCGTTGATCGGCGCCCACATGAACAGCCACAGCTGCACCCCCAGCAGCAGGGACGACAGCAGCATCGCCAGCCAGAGCACCGGGCGCGCGCGCAGGCGCTGCCAGAGCTCGGCGATCTCCCCGCCCCGCCGCGACAGCAGGATGAAGACCCCCAGGAAAGGCGCGGTCAGCAGGATGCGCCAGCCGTAGATGCCGGCACCGCCCAGCGGCGCGAGCAGCGTGGCGTGGTAGTACATCAGGGCGAACAGGACCGAGGCGGCGAGGGAGTAGGCGACGCCGGAGGTCGTGTCGGCGGGGCTGAAGGAGGACGTCATCGGGAAAATGCGGTATCGGCTGGAGCACGAAATGCTATTTCTCACTGGCGTATTCAGATTCGATAATTGAGGCTTTTCACGCAACGTTATTGCAATTCAAGGAAAAGCAGATGCCCATCGCTCCGCTGGACGCCTTCGACCGCCAACTCCTCGCCCTGCTCCAGGAAGACTGCCGGATGCCGCAGGCCGAGCTGGGCGCGCGCGTGCACCTGTCCGCTGCCGCGGTGAACCGGCGCATCAAACGCCTGACCGAGCAGGGTGTGATCGAGCGCTTTGCCGCGCAGGTCCGGCCCGAGGCCCTGGGCTACCCGCTCACCATCGTGGTGGAGGTGCAGGTCGAAAACGAGCGCATGGACCTGCTCGACGCCATGAAGCAGTCCTTCCTGCGCTGCCCCTTCATCCAGCAGTGCTACTACGTGGCCGGCGAATGCGATTTCGTGCTGATCTTCGCGGTGCGCGACATGGGCCACTACACCGAGCTCACGCGAGAACTCTTCTTCGAGAACCACAACGTGAAGCGCTTCAAGACCTTGGTCACCATGGGTCGGCTCAAGACCGGCACACCGATGCCGGTCGACGAGGCCTGAGCCCATGGCCC